>SKZA01000368.1 GCA_007127595.1 Kiritimatiellia bacterium | reverse complement strand
TTTGCAGCGTCCGGGTCCAGAGCGTCTCGTCGTCACGAAAATCTTGTACGCGTAAGGTTCCCACGACGACATAAACGACCAAAAGGACCGCAAGGATGATGGTACGGGTGATGCGCCAAGGGCCCGTGCGCAGGCCTCTACCCGCCAAGCCCCATGCCAACAGGATCGCGAATCCCGTCAGCATCAACGGCATATACCGTTCCGCCATCGGGTTCATCAATGGAATGATGTTTGAAACGGGCACAAAACCGACGGCCATCAGACCCAAGCCGAACGCAAGCCAGTCATAGCGCTTGCGCCACAACCAAACCCAGACCGCCGCCGTTGCGCACAATACGCATACGCCCCAAATGAACCGCCATGACGTCGATGAACGCACCGGCTCGATCACCCGGTCAACGATCAGCGGAATCGGCACGAGCATCACCCGAAGATACTCCCACCATAACCAGGGCAGTGTGCGCAAATTGTCGGGAAACAACAGCGAGCGCCCGTTCCATTCCGCGCCCAACGCCTGAAGCGGAGGCGGCGCCACGCCGTCCGGACCCGGACGGCCGCTCATGTACGCCAGCAATCCGACGAGCGCCAACCCGCCAGCGAGTACCGCCACCATGGCCCCGCGCGACGGACGCACAGCGGGGAAACATATCCAACCCAGCGCGATCATCAACGGAACCGCGGCGCCGGACTCCTTACTCAACAACGCCGCCCACGTCGCTGCAAGCACCCACAGCACACAGGCGGCTTGCCGCCGAAAGGTCTCAGCCCCGCCAAGGCTCAACGCGCCATGGAAAGCGATCATCGCGAACACCAGCAGCAGTAGATCGGCTCGGAAAGCGGGCACTTGCACCGCTTCCACCATCGCCGGATGCCATGCGTAGAGTAGCGCCGCCAAAAACGCAAACAGGTTACGCGGCTCGTTTGGGTCCACGCGCCGCACCAACCGCACCAGAAACAAATACAGCAATACAACGGCCGCGCCATGCGCCGTATAATTGGTCACACGCCAACCCGACGGGTTCAGATCCCACAACGCGCGATCCGTCAAGTAGGTCAACACGACCACCGGGCGACGTCCGTTAATGATTGCGCCGTCATTGAGCGTGCGTAATTGCAGGACCTTGCTCCATCGATCAGCCGATGAGAGGAATGGGTTGTCCACGATCTGACCGTGATCGTCATACACGAAGGCGTGCCGCGCCCCACCGAGATATGGAAGCACGGCCAAGAGGGCCAGCAACAACGCCGATACGATAATCCGTCGCCTTAATCCGGCGTTACGCTCAGGTGAATCAGGCATAGCCAAGCTTCTTCAACATCCAGAAATTTCGCGTCCAATCCTTCTCCACTTTAACCCATAGCTTGAGCTTTACGGGCAGGCCGTACATTTCGGAAAGTTCCTTTTCCGCCTCGGCGGTCGCCGTTTTCAGTAGGCGTCCTTTCGCGCCCAGAACAATGCCCTTCTGCGAATGTTTATCCACGTATACGGTGCCTTGCACGTGCCATTTGTCGGCTCGCTCCTCGATCTCCTCAATCCATACGGCGATCGCGTGCGGCAACTCTTCTTTCAGCCGTGTCACGTATTTTTCACGAACGATATCGGCCATGTTCAGTTTGCGCGGATAATCGGTCAACATGTCGTCCGGGAAGAGATTCGGTCCCGCCGGCACCCGCGCGAAGAGTTGCGCCGTAAGCGCGTCCACACCGAGCCCGGTCCGGCCCGACCCTGACATCCACTCGGGCTTTCGGTCCGAACCCTTCTCCGTGGCCACGGATTCCCATAGATCGCGATACGCCTTTTCATGGTCTTTCGGAACATCCGCCTTATTCAGCAGGGCGATCACGTGCGCGTCCTGATCCGGCCGCATCAGGCGCCGCATCCAGCCTTCGTCCTCTTCGCGCGGCGGACGCGCCCGATCAAGCATCAGCAGCACGACGTCCACGCCTTCCGCCGTCGCGCGCGCCATGCGATTCATCATGCGGCCCAAATCATATTTGGCCTTGTGCACCCCGGGCGTATCCATGAAGACCAACTGCCCACGCGGCTCGGTCCGTATGGCGCGCACCACATTGCGCGTGGTCTGTACGACCGGGCTGACGATACTGACCTTTTCGCCGACCATGGCGTTGATCAATGTGGATTTCCCGACATTCGCCGCTCCTACGACGGCAACGATGCCTGCATGGGTCACATCACGACTCTGGAGTTCGGCGTTCTGCATCTTATGTATCGCCAAGCGCGGGGTGTGACCACAAGAGGAGTCCGGGCACTTTCAGATAATGCTTATCGAAGGTTATCAAGTAGGCCCCGGCCTCCACGGCGTGCGCCGCAATCCAGACATCATTGATGGGCAATGGTGTTCCCGCCGTCTTCAAGTTATATTTGATTTCCCCGAACACGGCGGCTGTGTGTTGTGTCGACGGCAGTATGTGCACGGTTTCCTTTTGCAGGAACTGCTCAAGACGCCGGTTGTTATCGATTTCGCGCATACCTCCCTTGAAGCCGGCATATAACTCGCCCAAGACGGCGGCGGGAACATACACGGCGTCGGCATTCGCCAGCACGCTCAAGACCTGTTCATCGCCGACCAGCAGACGGACATAGGCGTTCGTATCGAGGACAATCTTCTTCATCGCCAGTCATCCGTATCCACCCGCTCGAAATCCGCCGTGCGCGTGGTGAACGTCGCGAGGTCATCCGCTGACCAAATGCCGGAGAATTCCGCGAAAGCATCGCGCCGCCCATCACCCGCGGACGGCTTCATACCGAGCGACTGGGCAAGTAAAGTCTTGATCACCTTGTTCTTGCTCGTACCCCGCTTTTTGGCTTCCGCCTCAATCATACGGGCCAATTGATCGTCCATTTGATGAATGGTAATAGATTTCACCTGACCCACACCGCATTATGGTTCATTAACTGGTTCATGAATTAAGATAAATGGTTCACCGGCTTCCGTCAAGTCGTGTGGAACTTGCATTGGTGCAGACATGCCAATCTGGAGGGACGACCTCCGTGTCGTCCTGGTCGGACGGGACAGAGCCCGTCCTTCCAAGGGGAATGTCTGTTCCCAAGCGTTCATTATAATGACGGGGAACTTCCGGCACAAAACGCTATCGCAATTCCAACACTTCTCCATCCTTGGGAAGAATAACTTCCTCCGCCAGGCTTTGTTCACGCAGCGCCGCCGCCAACGCCTCGCGCTGATCCGATTCCCCGTGGACCAGGCAAACCTTTTTCGGTTTCGCCGC
>SKZA01000266.1 GCA_007127595.1 Kiritimatiellia bacterium | reverse complement strand
CCCCATTCTGGCTCCTGCGCATGGCCTGGCGCGACAGTCGCGGCAGCCGCATGCATCTGGTGTTGTCTGTGGCCGCCATCGCGTTGGGTATCGGCGCGCTGGTGGCCATCCGCGCGTTTGGCGACCGGATGGACGACGCCATTGAACTGCAAACCCGCAGCCTGCTCGGCGCCGACGTCAGCATCCGCGCGCTGCAACCGTTCAATGCGGAGATGGAAACCTTTCTGGACGGGCTGCCGGGCGAACAGATGCGGGAAACCCGATTCTTTTCCATGGTCACCTTTCCGCGCACGGAATCCACGCGTTTGAGCCAGGTCCGCGCTTTGTCCGGTCCGTACCCGTTTTACGGCCACTTTGAAACCGAGCCGCCGGAGGCCGCCGACCGTATCCTGCACGAACCCGCCCTGGCCGTGGTCGAAGAGAATCTGATGCTCCAGTTCAATGCACAGGTCGGCGACACGATTCGGATCGGGGCACGCGACTTCACGATTGCCGGCATGCTTCGCCGCGTCTCAGGCGAGGCGCCCGCCACCTCGGCCTTTCTCGGGCCGCGCGTTTATATCTCCATGGAAGACCTGCCCGCCACCGAATTGCTGCGTGAAGGGAGTCTCGCGCGCTATTACGCGCATTACCAACTGCCCAACGACGTGCGGGCCGACGCGCTTCTGCAAGCGCATCGCTCACGCCTCGCCGAACTGCGGCTCGAAATGGAAACGGCGGAACAGCGCCGCGCCATGGCGAGCGGCGCCCTCGACAACCTGTATCGCTATTTAAATCTGGGCGGTTTCGTCGCCCTGCTGCTCGGGGGAATCGGCCTCGCCGGCTCCATTCAACTCTATGTACGCAAGAAGCGCGAAACCGTGGCCCTGCTTCGCTGTCTCGGCGCGAACACAAGCACGGCGTTCACCGTCTATGTCGTGCAAGCGGCTTGCGCGGCGGGCATCGGCGCCGTCCTCGGTATCGCGCTGGGCGGCGGTCTGCAATATGCGCTGCCGCCCTTACTGTCCGATTTTCTGCCCGTCCCCGTGGAAACCGGCTGGTCATGGTCGGCTTCGTTCGTCAGCCTGTTCTATGGGCTCGGTCTGGCGGTCGCCTTTGCCTTCTATCCGCTGCTCCCATTGCGGCACGTGCCCCCGCTGGCGGCTCTGCGGCCGGAGACGATCGAGACCCATCGCCCCCGCCTCGATCCCGCGCGCGGTGCGGTGCTCGGTCTGCTGGGTTTGATGTTGCTCGGCTTTTCCATCGCGCATATGGATCGCTGGACACAAGGAATCGCCTTGGCCGCCGGGCTCGGCGCCGTGTTCATCCTGCTCACGCTAGCCGCCCGCTTGCTGATGTGGCTGGCGCGCCGCGTCTTTCGCGATGCATGGCCCTTCGCCTTGCGCCAGGGCATCGCCAATATTCATCGTCCGTTCAATCAGACCTCGGTCCTCTTGCTCGCCCTCGGACTGGGCGCGTTCCTGCTCGCCACCCTGACGTTTACACAGGACAATATCGTCAACCAGTTCCGACGCGCCGATGCCGGCGGACAACCCAACATGGTCCTGTTCGACATTCAACGCGATCAGGTCGCCACGTTGGAAGACATGATCCACGAACAGGACTTGGAACTGCTTGAGACGACGCCGATTGTCACCATGCGCCTCGTCGAAGTGAACGGCCGATCCGTCGCGGCGTTGCGCGACGATCCTTCGCTCGACATTCCACACTGGGTACTGTTCCGCGAGTATCGGTCCACGTACCGCGCGGAGCTGGGCGATCGCGAAGAAATCATTCGCGGCGAATGGCAAGGACGCGTGAGCGATGACACCCAAGTCATTCCGATTTCCATCGAACAAGGACTCGCCGACTTTCTGCGTATCGGCTTAAACGCGCGCATGACGTTCGATCTGCAGGGCGTCCGTTTGGAAACGTATGTTCGCAGCATTCGCCGGGTGGACTGGCGCCAGATGCGCACTAACTTCTTCGTTATCTTTCCCGCCGGCGTGTTGGAGGACGCTCCGCAATATATGGCGATGGTTGTGCGCGCTCCTGATGCGGCTGCGTCCGCCCGCCTTCAACACGCGGCTATTTCGCGCCATCCCAATGTGTCGGCGATCGACCTGCGCATGATCGTCGAGTCGCTGGACGAAGTGGTGGACAAGGCGGCCCATGTCATCCGGTTCATGGCCTTGTTCAGCGTCTGCACCGGCCTGCTGGTGTTGGGCGCCACGGTGGTGACCAGCCGCTACGACCGCAAAGAGGAGGCGGACTTGTTGCGCACCCTCGGTGCGACCCGCTCGCAGTTGACCCGGATCATGGCGGCGGAATACATCGTCTTGGGCGGCATCGCCTCCATAACGGGACTCCTGCTGGGGCTGGCCGCGAGCTGGCTGCTGGCACGCCGCGTTTTCGATCTCGCCTTCACGCCCGCGTTTGGGCCCGTGATCGTCATTCCCCTCGCCATTGTGGCGGCAACTCTTTTGGTCGGCTGGCTGGCGACGCGCGCACTGACCGCCGGACGAAAGACATGAGACCGGAAATCAAGCTTGCCATATCCCCCCATGAGGAGTATGCCTTTCCGCTGGTTTTGAAGAGGAAGAAGTCTTGCAACCATCGTCATCGCACCTATCTACGCATGCCAGTCTCTGGGGCATCTTTGCAGCCCTACTGACCATGCTCGCCGTCTTCTCAACCGGCTGTCTGCACAGTAGCAGCTCAAAAAAGCTCGGCGATGGGCATGACTTCGGCGAAAATGACCGCGAGGTTGTGCTTGTCTTGGGTGACAGCATTTCCGCCGGGGGCTTTTCCGGAGCGGCACCGTGGCCAACGCGCTTTGCCAATATGGTCGACAAAGCCGTCATTAACGACAGCGTCCCCGGAGCAACCGCCTCCGTCGGCGCCGCCCGCGTGCAGCGCGGACTCAATAGCCACAACCCCGGATTTCTCATCATCTTCTATGGCGCGAACGATGCCATCCAGGGAGTGAACATCAGCGCTACCGAGAACGCGATCCGCAGCATGGTCGCTGCTGCCAAAGCCAATCAAACCATTCCGGTACTTGCCACAGTCATGCCGATGGAGGGCGGACGCCGCATTTACAACGGGCGTGTGGACCAGGTCAACGAGCGCATTCGTTCCATTGCCAGCCAGGAACGGGTCAAGCTCGTGAACCTGCACCGCACATTTCGCGGCAAGGAAGATCAGTACTTCGTAGACGGTCTGCACCCAAACGATCTAGGGGAAGAGCTCATTGCGCTGAAGTTCCTGGACGCCTTCAAATAAGCGGGGACGGCGCAGCCCCTCCGGATCTCCTTCTTCTTTCGTTCCGCGATCAACTTTGCTCCCAGATATCCCCAAAAAGCTTCTTGACCAAGCCCTTACACGTGCTCTATTATCCGTGGCTTGAATTTTAGGTCCGCTGGCTAATGAGTGGGTTACTACCCACTCTTTTTTGTAGGATGGCAGCCGTTTCTAACTTGCGTGGAAGGGGTTACGACAATGAATAACGAATTACAGGCAGTCGTAGAATACATGGAGAAGGAGCGCGGTATTGACCGCGAAACCGTGATTCAGGCTATCGAGTCGGCCCTCCTCAGCGCCTCCAAGAAGAGTATGGGCGCCCATCGCGAAATGCAGGTGACGATCGATCGAAAGACCTTTGACATCAGCGCCTCCGTACAAACACTTGTCGCTGAGCGCGTTACATCACCGGCGGAACAGCTCTCGCTTCGCGAGGCCCGTCGGTTCAAGCCGGACGCAGAGGTGGGGGATGTGGTGGATGTGCCCATTCCCCCACAGAAACTCGGGCGCATCGCGGCACAAGTCGCCAAACAAGCGATCATGCAGAAGATCCGCCAAGCGGAAAAGGAACGGGTTTTCGACGAGTACAAGGATCGCGCCGGGGATATTGTCAGCGGATCCGTCCGCCGATTCGATCGTTCGGATGTGGTCATCGACTTGGGCCGCGCCGAAGCGGTCATGCCCTCGCGCGAACGCGTACCGACAGAGGAATATCAGCCGGGCGACCGGATTCGCGCGTATGTGCTGAAGGTGGATAACGAGGCAGGCGGACCGGAAATCATCTTGTCCCGCACGCATCCGGATTTTGTGCGGCGCCTATTCGAATTGGAAGTTTCCGAAATTGCCGACGGCACGGTAGAAATCAAAGGTATCGCGCGCGAGGCGGGCTACCGCAGCAAGATCGCCGTTGTTTCACACGACGAGAAGGTGGATCCTGTCGGCGCATGCGTCGGGATGAAAGGGATCCGCGTTAAGAACATCGTGCGTGAGCTATCGGGCGAAAAGATCGATATCGTTCGCTGGAACGACGAGATCAAGACGTTTGTCACCAATTCCCTGGCGCCGGCCAAACTGTCGCGCATCGAACTGGATGATGACCTGCATACCGTAACGGTCACCGTTGATCCCGACCAATTATCGCTGGCCATTGGCAAGAAGGGCCAGAACGCGCGACTGACCGCCAAACTTACGGGCTGGAAGATCGACATCCAGAAGGACGAAGATGCAATGGGCTTTGAAGAGCGTGTGAAGCTGGCCGTGGACCGGCTTGCGACCATCGAAGGCATCACCGCCGAGCAAGCTGAAAAGCTGGTGCAATCCGGATTTCTTACGGCGGAACAGATCCTTTCCGCAGAAGCCGACGACTTGGAGGCCGTTGAAGATTTTGACGCCGAAACCGCCACTGCGATCCGTGCGTCGGTCGAAAAGCATTTTGAACAACAACACGGCGATGTGGATGCATGAGAGTTCACGAATTAGCAAAAAAACTGGGGACCACCAATAAAGACCTGCTGGCGCGACTAAAGGAAGTCGGCGCGGAGGTCCGGACGGCGTCCAACTCCGTGACCCCCGAGCAAGAAGAAAAGGTGCGGCTCCTCTACGAAGAAGAGGCACGGGCCGCAGCGAATCCGCCCGCGCCGGCCGCGGTCGCGGAAGCCCCCCCGGCCGAGCCGGAGCCGCCCGCCCCCCCTCCGGAACCGACGCCTCCGGAAGAAGAACCGCCGACGGAACCTGAAGAGCCGGCCGGACCGATCATTGTGAAGAGCACCGTGGCCGTGAAGGATCTGGCCGAGTACCTGTCGATCAAGCCCAATCAATTGATCGCGCAGCTCATGGCCAAGAATATCTTCGCGTCGATTAACGAGAAGATCGACTTCAAGGTGGCCAAGGAAATCGCGGAAAAGTACGGCGTCGTACTGGAACAGGAAAAGAAAGGCGCTGAAAAGAAGGCCCCGCCGCCTCCGCCGCCGGAACCGGAAAAGGTGGTCAAGGAGTTGAAGGACTCCGAAGAAGACTTGTTGCCGCGCCCGCCGGTCGTCACTTTTCTCGGCCACGTGGATCATGGCAAGACCAGCCTGCTGGACAAGGTCCGTCGAGCGCATGTCGTCGACTCCGAACACGGCGGAATCACCCAGCACATCGGCGCGTATACGGTCTCTTATAACGACAACAAGATCACTTTCATCGACACACCGGGCCACGCGGCATTCACGGCGATGCGCGCGCGCGGCGCGAACCTTACCGACATTGCGGTTATTATCATTGCCGCCGATGACGGGATCATGCCGCAAACGCGGGAAGCCATACAACACGCGCGCGCAGCCAATGTATCCATCATGGTGGCCGTCAACAAGATCGACCTGCCCGCCGCCAATGTGGATCGCGTGAAACAGCAACTTCAACAGGAAGGGCTTTCGCCGGAGGATTGGGGCGGCGATACGATTGTCTGCCCCGTCAGCGCCGTATCCGGCGAAGGCATTGACAATCTCCTGGAGATGATTTTGCTGCAGGCCGAAGTCATGGAATTGAAGGCCAACCCGAAAGGGCCGGCCCAGGGATTCGTCGTCGAAGCGCGTCTGGAACCGGGCATGGGGCCCACGGCCAACGTCCTGGTCAAGCGCGGCACAGTGAAGGTCGGCGATGCCATGGTATGCGGCCCGTATTGGGGGCGGATCAAGGCGCTGATCAGCGATACCGGCACCAAAGTCCGAACCGCCGGCCCGTCCCTGGCCGTCAAGTGCCTGGGACTGAACAATGTGCCGGAAGCGGGCGCGGAGTTTGTCGTCGTACCCAATGATCGGGAAGCGCGGACGATTGCCGAGGAACGTATCGCCGGTCAGCGCATCGAGAAACTCGGCACGACACGACGCCCGACCACACTGGACGACTTGCTCCGGCAAACCGACGTAACGGAGAAGAAGGAACTCCACGCGGTGGTAAAGGCGGACGTGCAGGGTTCTCTCGAGGCCATTATCCATTCGCTCTCCGAAATCCAGAGCGAAAAAGTGAAACTGAACTTCGTCCTTACCGGCGTAGGCAACATCACCGAGAATGACGTCGTCCTCGCCAGCGCATCCAATGCCATCGTACTTGGCTTCAACGTGGCGCGGGAAGCCGGCGCCAATCGGGCCGCCAAGCGGGAAGGCGTCGAGATCCGTCTTTACAACATCATTTATGAAATGGTGGACGACATCCGCCAAGCCATGACCGGCCTGCTCAAACCCGTCGCCCGCGAACAGATCATCGGCCACGCCGAGGTGCGGCAGACCTTCGACATCGGAAAGACGGGACGCATTGCCGGCTGCATGGTCAGCGATGGGCGGGTCACCTCGCGCTGTCGCGCGCGCCTCACACGCGGCGGCGACATTGTCTATGAAGGCGGCATTTCATCGCTTAAGCGCTTTCAAAACGATGCAGCCGAAGTCCGTGAAGGCCAGGAGTGCGGCATCCGCTTGGACAAACATGCCGACTACGAAGTGGGCGACGAGATCGAGTTCTTCGAAGTACAGCAGGTCGCCCAGGAACTGTGATAAAGAAGTAAGAAGTAAAAAGTGGAAAGTAAGAAGTTAAGTGTGAGTCTTCTAACTTCTCACTTCTAACGTCTTACTTCCAACGCGACACCCATGGCCTCCAACCGCATAACCCGAGTCAACGAATTGCTCAAGCGCGAGATCGCGTCGTACCTGTATCGACTGATCAATGAGGTCGATTTCGACATGTCCGCCGTCACGGTCACCAAAGTGCATACCGCCAGCAACCTGCGCAATGCGCGCGTATTCATTTCCATTCGCGAGCACTATCTGGAACGAGATGAGATGCTTGAAACCATCAGCGGGCATCGCCTCGCGATGCAGCAACACATTAACAAGACCATGCGGCTGAAATATACGCCGCAACTGCATTTCGAATTGGATGAGTCGATCGAAAAAGGCGATCGCGTCCTTCACTTGATTGCCGAACTGGAAGAAGAGTATGGTGAACCCTCCTCCGAAACAACCGATCCGGAACCCGACCCGGACGAGCCCAGGTCGTAGCCGCAGGAAACAGCACCGCACCGACCCGTTCGACGGGATTCTGCTGGTGGACAAGCCCGCCGGGTTCACCTCGCACGATGTGGTGGCCAAGTTGCGCAGCCATTTTCGGCTCCGCAAGGTCGGTCACGGCGGCACGCTGGACCCGATGGCTACGGGGCTGCTGGTCATCCTGCTGGGGCGCGGCACCAAGCTGTCGCAGCGCATCATGGGCACCGACAAGGAATACGCGGGCATCATGCGCCTCGGCATAGCCACCGACACCCAGGACGCTGACGGGACCATTCTGGGCGAACAAGACGCCTCCCATATCACACGTGAACAGGTGCAGACGGAAATGGAAACGCGGCGAGGCGATCAGATGCAGACGCCGCCCATGGTTTCGGCCATTAAGAAAAACGGTGTGCCGTTATATAAACTGGCGCGTGAAGGCCATGAAGTGGAGCGTGAAGCGCGCCTGATTCATATATACCGGTTCGACCTGCTCGATTTTCAGACGCCCGATGCGCGCTTCTATCTGAAATGCACCAAGGGCACGTACGTCCGCACGTTATGCGCGGACATTGGAGAGGCGCTGGGGTGCGGGGCCCATCTGGCGGAACTTCGGCGCACAGCGATCGGCAATATGCACGTCGACCACGCGCAACCGTTGGATAAACTGATTGCGGAACCGATTGAACAACTGGGTGAGCGCATCGTACCGATCCACGCATTCGCGCCGGAGTGAGGAAGAATGGTTGATGGTTAATGGTTGATGGCGCGCCGCGGCGTAGTTCCGCGCAGCGGTACGAAGCCGGGCGCGCCGCGACGAAACGAACAATGCAAACAGTCACCACATGGGAAGCGCTGAAGGAACGGGATCGGAATATACCGTTATGTCTTGTCATCGGCGCCTTTGACGGGATTCATAGCGGCCATCAGCGGTTGATTCGCGACGCCGTGACGCGTGCGCGCGGCGTTCAAGGCGAGGCCTGGTTGTTGACGTTTGATCCGCATCCCTCGCGCATTTTACGTCCCGACATGGCCCCGCCGCTGCTCACGTCCACCCCGCACAAGCTGCGGCTGCTTCAGCCTTTCGAGCTCGACGGTGTCATCGTGCATCCGTTTACCGGCGCGCTTTCGGTACTCCCGCCGGAAACCTTTCTCCAGCAACTCTGCGACGCATTGCCCGGTCTGCACACCGTTATCGTGGGGGGCAACTGGCGTTTTGGCCATCGGGCACAAGGGGACGTGGCCCTCTTGAAACAACTGGCGAAGACATACGGATTTTCCGTTCACGTGCCCGACCCCGTATCGTGGGGCGACGAGCCCGTATCCAGCACCCGGATCCGTCAGGCGATCGAAGCCGGACGCCTTGATGACGTGGAGCATATGCTTGCCCGCCCGTTCAGCATGCTGGGGACCGTAACCACGGGCAAGCAGTACGGGCGCGAACTCGGATTCCCAACGGCGAACATCCGCTTGCAAGAGGAGGCGCGTCCGCCGGTCGGCGTCTATGCCGTCTACGGCGTATTCAACGGTGAGCGACACAACGGGGCCGCCTATCTCGGCATCCGCCCCACTGCGCACGGCGATCACACCCACCATGTGCTGGAGGTGCACCTGTTCGACGTGACCATCGATCTGTACGGAAAAGAGATAGAAGTCTTCTTTGTGCAACACATCCGCGGCGATCAACGGTTTGACGATCAGGAAGCGCTCAAGGCCCAGATCGCCCGAGACGTAGAACAGGCACGCGCTTTGTTTGCCGCACAATAGCGATCCGCTATTACATATTCCCCATTGAAACGGGAGCTACGAAAGAATGCGCTCTATCTCCGCGATAGTGTCCTCCGACAGGTCAACGTCGCCACCCGGGGCGGCGCCCTGGATCTGATCAGGACGGCGCGCTCCGACAATGGCGGAGGTCACCTCGGGCCGACGCAATACCCACGCGATCGCCAGTTGTGTCACCGTAATGCTCAACTGCTCCGCGATCGTCTTCAGCCGCTCGATCTTTTCCAGAATCCTGGACAATTCCGGTTCGCGGAACATGGGATCAATCGTCTTTCGATGATCCGCATCGTCCATCGCTTCGACATAGTCGCGGGTGATCTTTCCTGTCAGTAGCCCTTTCTGTAGCGGACTGTACACGATCACACCGACGTCATGCTCCGCGCACCAAGGCAGGATTTCCTCCTCGATATCGCGCTCCAACATGCTATAGGGGGGTTGCAACGACGTAATCGGATGAATGGCTTGCGCACGTTTCAACTGCGCGACATCAAAGTTGGACACGCCCCCGTAGCGCACCTTGCCCTCGCGAATCAATTCGGCGACCGTGCCCCACCCCTCTTCGATCTCGTCTTCCGGTTTAGGCCAGTGGATCTGATACAGGTCAATCACCTCCAGATCCAGCCGCTTGAGACTCGCCTCACACTCGGCCCGCACACTTTCCGCCGACAGCCGTGAAGAGATGTTCCGTTCGGCATCCCAAACCAGCCCGCACTTCGTAGCGACAAAGGGTTTCGCGCCCGACCATTCCTTGAGCGCACGGGCCAACACTTCTTCCGAATGCCCCAGACCATACACCGCGGCGGTATCGATCCAGTTGATGCCGGTATCGAGCGCGGCATGAATGGCACGGATCGATTCGGCGTCATCCTGGCGGCCCCAGCCGAATTTCCATTCGCCGCCGCCATGCGCCCACGTGCCCAAGCCGACCGTGGTCAGCGTCTCATTCGATCGTCCCATATTACGCGTGCGCATGATTTACCACTCCAATAGTAGGCCGACATTTGCACCGAACCCATCCAATCGGTTATCTCCCGTGGTCTCAAATCCCGCAATACGTTCAATCTTGAGCCACATGTACTTTGCCTCGCCGAATAGCGAGATATTGTCGGCCAGCGGCAATTGCAGTCCGCCGAGGACAAACCAACCGAACTCATCATCCACATTCGGGTTAACCCGACCTTCGGGACCTTCCCACTCCAGATCGAACAGATAATAACCACCACCGCCGCCGACATACGGATAGACGGGCCCTTGATAGGCCAGTTGGAAGATCAGCGCGGCTTCAATGGGAATGACTTCCAAGGTCGCTTTTCCGCCGTTACTGCTCTCCTCAAACTCGAAGTAGCGACCGCGCAGGTCCAAAGAGACATCCGGCCCCAGGGGAATACTCAGGCGCGCGCCGAATCCGATTTCACTGTCCGCATCCTTCGGGTCCCAGTACGAGCCGAACACACCCAACCCGGCGCCCAGCGCCGCTTGCGTTACAAACCCTATCGCCACCGCCAGTGTCAACCACTTCTTCCACATCATGTCATACCCCTTTCCCATTTTTTCATTCCATGTATTTCGGATTCCCAACCCTGCCACCCTGTACACAGGATGCGGCGCGGGTCAAGTGTGATACACCATATAGATGCCAGTGATTGGCATTATGCCATGCGTCAGGCGAGGCAGGACTTGGGGGCGAGATTTCCGGCAGGGATCGCGACCCCACGGCTTTGCTTTATTTAGAGAGCCCAGCCAAACGTCGAATCCGGCGCAAATAGATCGGTTTCGGTACGTCCCGATATGCAAGCGGGATGCCGTGCGCGTTGAAGATACGATCCCAGACGCGCTCAAAACAATGAGCCGCGTGCGGCAGTGCGGCGCTGATCGCCAGCGCTCTTTCGTAAAACGATCTGGGTTGTGTGCGGACTTGTTCCGCGGTCACCGCAACATGCGCGCCGGGATAAAAAGTGATGCGATCCGGCGCGGGTTCGCCCCACAACGCCTGGAAGAAGTCGTCCAACGGCAAAGGATCGCCGTCCGGATTCTTGCTCCACCGCTGGAATAGTCGCGAACCGGTGGCATCGTCTTCATCAATAATGAAGCCCATCCAATGGAAGCCATCCACGACAACGCGGTTGAAGGCGATGTCATGAAGCACCTTATGAAAACTTGGGACGTGATCGAACGGCTTGCCCTGCGCAAAGACGGTGAGATCGGCGAGATCATCGTAGCGCCGCACAATATGCTCGAGGTAGGCCTGCTCCTCCCGACCGGTGTTCGGAAGCGAAACCACTTCCAGCTGACGGCGCTTGGGCAAAGCGGGCGCGTCTTCCCCTTTATTATAAACGGTCACATGAAATCGTTTGGGAACCCGACGAATCCATTGCAGGTCTTCCTGGTAACGCGCCACAACTAATTCCAATTCTTTCATTCCTCCTCTTTCAATCCGGGGGCCGCTTGACAGATGACCGCTTTTGTTTACGCTGCTTTTTATAAGGTACAGGAGATCAAAATGATCAATACACTACGAAATGCCGGCCTGTTCGTCATGCTTATCACCCTGTCGAGCTGTGCGCCTCTCCCGACGCTTGACTATCCCGACGGGACCTATCGCGGTGTCTTCATTGATCGGGACCAAGTCCAGGTCAACGTCGAGTTTCGTCTCGAGAACGGGATCATGACCCGCGCTTCGTTTCGCCATCTATATGGCGGCGCAAAGTATCGGCTTGGCGTCCGGGAAGAACCGTTTCGATCGGTGGTCCAACAATATCAGGAGGCGCTGGATCACCTCGTCGGCAAGCACTTGACTACGCACCTGGCGGACCTCTATACGCCCGAGGACATCATAACTACGGAAGTGGACGGGTTCAGCGCCGCCACCATGCGCAGCAGCAAGATTCTTTCCGCCATCCAGGACGCGCTGAACCGCGGCCCGTATAGCCTGTGATCTGGCGCTTCGAAAGTTCCACATAATATCGATGACCGTTAGCCGACGCTCAT
>SKZA01000041.1 GCA_007127595.1 Kiritimatiellia bacterium | reverse complement strand
GCGAAAACTGGTCGATTTCCGTCCCGCACAGACAGACTCGCCGAAGGAGACGCGGCGGAGGCGGAAGAAAGGCCGGCGACGCCGGGATCTGTAGAGTCTCCTTTATTCGACGACTCATTCTCATCGGGCAACACGAAGGTTGCCCCTCCAAGTTAATGTTCTGCAACACAAGATATGGCGCCAGTTAATGGAGGGAATCGCGAAAGCGGGAGCCGCCATTCAGTTTTGGAATAGTTTATCGAACCAGTCGTTCGATGGATTTCCCTGAATTGACCCGCGAGCTTCAGGTCCGCGCGTGTCCCCGACTCCGGGATGCCTCGACTTCGCTCGGCATGACTCGGGCTCTAGGCGTGTGCTATGGCCTTCCCCACCCCGTCATCCAGAGCGAAAGCGCGCCGCAGGCACGCTGAAGTCGAGGGATCCCGCTCCACGCCAACCCCCGCAGTCTACCCCGTAGCGCCCATTTTAAATGAGCGCATGCGCCGATTGAAAATCGGCGCTAAAGCGCCCTACCGAATCAGATGAATCAATTTCTGTTCTTCGCCGTCGCGTTCGATATCAAACACCAGGGCGCTGATTCGTTCGTTCAGGAACTCGCGGATAAAATATTCCGCGCGAGCCGGACTCGTCATCGGCATGGAATTGACCTTCCGTACGATATCGCCGTTCTGGAATCCGGCCGCTTCATACAGGACATCTTCACCCAGCATATCGAGCTGATAGCCCATCACCTGATCTTCCGCGTCAAGATCCGGGTTCATAGCCATGAAGATGGCCGTCAACCGTTCCGGATCCTCCTGCAATTCGTCAAAATAGCGCGTCAATTCATCGCGTTGCAGGACCCAGCGATTCTCGCCAATGCGCTTGCCGAAACGGCTGGTTTCGATTGCGGGCATGTCCTCGAAACGCATGGGCGGCGTCTCGGCGTCGGCGGCGACTTCCGTCGGCGCTTCCGGTTCCGCGCCCGGTCGGCCCGTAAAACTCAGCCATAACTCCTCTTCGCCCCCCGGTCCATGGAGCACAATGCGATCGCGATAGATATTGACCACTTGGACCGCGTCGACCGCGTCGCCTTCCTGCAGGAGATGCTGACGTTTCTGCTCCAGATCATCCAGAATCGCGTGGCGCGTGCCCGTTCGGCCCACGTCCCCATCGCCGGGATACGCGAAGAACGTACCCGCCAACCGGAAACGTTGACCCAGGGGGCCCATCTCGGGTTGCACCGCACCACCGCGACCCTGGATCACTGTCCATTCCTCGGCCTCGAACACCGTCGCTTCCGGCCACTCATAGGCGACGGTCGGAGACGGCGTGCGCGCGCCTTCGGGCTCTGCCGCCGGCAACTGCCACCATGCATAGGCCAGGCCGAGAACAGCCAAGCCCACGACGAGCACGGCGATGCGGCGCGTTATCTGCAGCAGGCGGTATGGAGATATATTCATCGATATAACAATTGAAACGGGTTGCGGAGCCGGTTGTAAGCCGGATTCTGTGTCCTCCTTTCGGAGGTATCGGTCATTTATCTATGCAATCAACCCGGAACCGTTCCCGCCGAAGCGGAAAGGAAGCGGGCCGCTTCCGATTCCCTATTTGATCTTGCTCCGGATGGGGTTTGCCCTGCCCCCTTCGTTGCCTCCGGGGCGGTGGTCTCTTACACCACCTTTTCACCTTTACCGCGGCGAAGTTCCGACCGCCAAAGCGGTCGGCACGACGCCGGGCCGTATCTTTTCTGTGGCACTTTCCGTCCCCTTCGATATCGCGAAGGGTCCTCCCGTTCTTGGCGGGAGCATCCTGCCCTGCGGAGTCCGGACTTTCCTCCCCGCACAGTCACCTGCACGGAGCGACCGATCACCGGCCCCAACAACCATGCATACTATGCCTCATCAGGGGATGAAATACAACAGGCGACCGCAGTACATGCAGGAGGTCATGCTATCCAGTTTCCGCGCGTCGTGCGCCATCTGCGGCGGCAGTTTCATATGACACCCGCCGCATGTGTTATGTTCCACCGTCACCAGCGCATAGTCGCCGTGATGTTTATAGACGCGATCGTAGCGGGACAGCCATTCGGGATCGACGTCCTTCACCAGCTCCGAGCGTTCGGTCTTGAGATCGATCAGTTCCTTCTCGACGTTTGCCGCGCGCTGTTTGAAGGTATCCAACTCCTCATTCACCACGGCCTGCTCGGACTTCAGGGCCCGGGTCTTCTCGTTGCGCACGGCGGAGGCCGCTTCCGTCGCTTCCATCACCGCCAGCTCCCGTTCCTCAATCTCTTCGATCTCCTTGTTGATCTCCTCGATCTGGCGTTGGAGCGCCCGATAATCGTCGTTGTTCTTCACCTCGAACTGTTGCTGGCGAAGTTTTTGAATGCGTTCCTTGCGCTTGTCGACTTCCGCGTCGAGTTCCTTCTGTTCGAGGTTCTTCTTGCGAATGACCTCTTCCGCCTGTTCCAACGCTTCTTTATGAGCGTCCAGTTGCGCCTCGATCAGTTTGCGACGCGCGGGCAGCTCGTTGATTTCCCGGACCAGGCGACTGATTTTTCTGTCGCGGTCCTGTATGACCAGCAATTTTTCGACATTTGTTGACACGGATCCCCCTGAATAGTGAAAGAACTTGTTGCGCAGTCTACGGGAGGGGCGGAATGCGAGCAATGTCGAATTTCAGGACGTTCAATATTGAGCGTTCGACGTTTTCCCCCTCTCCCATGCCCGTCAGGCATCCATCCACTCGTACCACGGCACGTGCCAGCCGTGGACCTCGCGGACCTTCAGCATACGGGAGCATCCATCGCACTGAACCAGAAAGTGCTGTTCATGAAGGTCCCGCATCACCTCCGACTTCAGTACATGTACAAACCCGTATCCGGCTTCCGTTTCAGGATTGAAAAAGTTTTGTCCTTCATACAACCTGCACCGGCATACACCACGACAGGTGTCTTCCACATACCTGAACGCCAGCTCCGTGTCGTCCGCGTTCTTGCGGACCATGCCTCCCATATCCACCGAGGCCAGAATCGCGCGCAACCGCGGCACGTGCTCCCGCAACTCTTCAAACGCATCGCGGTCATTGGATCGCAAAATGACCCACGTGGCTTTCCGTATCGCATGAGGATCCCGTGACTCAAATTTGGCGATGATGTCGCGAACGCGCATGAGCTTTGCTAGTCCTCATCAGTTGAATGAACACGTTTAGTCCCGCGTAGAATAGCGGCTGTATAATTGTGGATAAAGCCTATGCTTATCCAATATGCGATTCTTAAT
>SKZA01000280.1 GCA_007127595.1 Kiritimatiellia bacterium | reverse complement strand
CCGGATGCCATGCGGCAATCTCGTCCGACAGCACGTGTCCGCCGGACAGGGCATGCGCCAAGGAGAGCGTGGTCTTGCCCAGCCCGGACGCACCCAGGATCATGATGCCGCCTTCCTCCACACACCATAACGCGCCGTGCCACAGCACATGCGACCGGACAGCGGGAAGCACGTGGTTCTGAATCAAATCCTGCAGCCGCAACATGACGTCATCATGCGATACGGCGTGGACGGCATCGTTGACCCTCAAGGTATATCGATCGTCGTCGCGTTGATCGACCGTGACGCGAATGCGGGGCTCGTCGATGGGCGCGCAACGAAAGTGCCCGTACAGCAAATCCCATTTTGCGGTGATGTCGTCCGGGAACGCGCACGCAAGGTCGATATTGAAGAATGAATAATGCAGCGGATCGGGCATCACAACCGTCTCGCCTTCCATCGTTTCCACAGCGCCACGCAGCATCGGGGCAGCTTGATCCGGGGTAACGCGTTTCGCAATCTATACTCGAAACGCGCCAGGCGCAGGGCGGACAATTGTCGGGCGTCATCCAATGGTTGACCATTGATCGACAAGGCCTTCCCGAACACGGTATCCGGGCGAATCCATTGTCCGCCCAATTCCGCGTCCCCCTTCTCGTACCAGGCATCCGCCCTTCTTTCTACCAATCGGTGCAGGACCTTATCGGCACCTCGCTGAAAACAAATGAGATCACCGACGCGCACTTCATCAAGGGGACAACACACAACGGCCACCACATCGCCCACACGCAAAAGCGGCTCCATGCTTTGCCCCTGAACGGGCAGGTCAAAGGTCCAGCGCGTTTGTCGGAGCACCGGGATGGGCGGACCCTCGGGTTTCATTCGGCACGAAAGCGTATTTTGTAGAACCGGTGCGGGCCCACCGCCGGTTCATTTGTCCAGAGCCACAACCCGCCGCTGTCGCCCGCCGTGTGCGTGTCCACATATTCCCAGTCGTGGATGACCAGGTTGGTGGACGTGAAGAGGTCATAGGCGGCGTACGGCGCCAAGGTCCAGCCGATCACATCGCGCGCAGGATCCGTCTGTTGTTGCAGGGAATCAATGGCCAGAGGGTCCGCTGTGGGATCACGGCCCGTCCAATAGGCATCCATATGCAATGCGGGGTCAGCGGTTTCGAGATCGCCGAAGTAGTGGAGTTCCCACGCATCCGGGAAGCCGCTATCATTGATATCCTGGCCGGGATGTTCCCAAACCGCCAGATGATAGGAACCCGTCGTAAACTGGAACATGCCGGACACCGCGATGAACCACCGGCTTTGCGCGCCTTGATGCGCGAGGTTTGTGAAAGCGGCCGCGCCGGCCCACACGCTGTTGGTTGTTCCATATGAAGGGGGACCGGCCGGAGGCAGGACCTGAATGTGCACATCCCTCACCGTGCCGGTCTCAACGGCGATGGTGTAGGACGTCCACGGCTTAAACGGGAACGAAAATACGTCCACATCCAGATCGTGTTCCAGCACGCCGCTGATGGTGTTACTGCCGCCGGGTAGCGCGGTTGCGGTGGCCGGGGTCGAGCCGTGATCGTTCGGGAGGATATCTCCCCAGACCGACGCGACGTACGCCGACACAAAAAGCGCTATGACGAAGCCGCGCTTCATGGTTGTGCGCCTCCCCACAGGTGTTGGGCCGGATCGCCGAACAGGGCATAAAAGCGGAGTTCAGCCACATTGGGATTGAAGAACCACAACCGGAGGAATCCCTCCAACATGGCGTCTCCCGCCCTTTCGACCCGGTCCACTGCCAACGCCTCAAAAAAGCCGTCGGCCAACCGTTCAGAAAACATCTGAACAGACAGGGCCGACGGCGCCAGCATGCCGCTTGCGCCGCCGGCGCCGAGCAGCATGGTCGCTGCCAGGCTGATATCCGTCGGATCGAAAAACAGGCCGTTTTGACACGTGAAAACGGACACAAAGGGATACACCGTGTTGGAGGCGGCCAAGGCATCACTATTGTGCCAGAAATGTGGAGAAGACCACTGGCGCAGCCCTCCGTGCCCCATGAAATTGATGAAATGAATCCCATTATTCAATTCTGCCTGTATGGTGTTCCGAACTTGCGCCGTCGGAAGATCATCCCGGAACGCCGTAGCCATACCGAAATGGGGATCAAACCCTCCATCTTGGAGGTGTACCATCGTATTCGTCTGCGTAAAAGGTTTGAAAGGGAAGCCGCTGGAGCTCGCATCGGTCACCAGCAAGGCCGTCTCGCGCCACGTCGCGTTCGTTGCAGCGGTTTCAAAGGCCACGATCTTGCCGACCGCATTCGACACTTCATCCGCCGTGTACGCCGGAATACGGCCCACCGCGATATCGGGCAGCCAGTCGTCGCCGTCAATGGTGGCAAACCATTGTTCGTGCGCCGTGCGGCGCCATGGCGCGGGTCCCAGTCGAACGGGAATATGATTCGTCGCACTGGCGCCCAGGTTATTCAGGGGATCGTAGGTGCCTGCCCCCACCAACAAGGCATACCGCGGTTCATTTTCCTGATAATGATGATAGGCAAACCCGAAATACTGACGGATGGCCACGGGATCCACGAGGCCATAGGAAAACTCGTTATATACATCCTCGATCGTCGCGACCTGCACCGATAGATCGTTCTTGTAGCGATGTTTGAGCAGCCGATAGACCGGTTCGCGGAACAGATCCGGCGTGACGACGAGGTAATCCGCTTGGCGGGCCGTATCGGACAGGTTTCTGAAACGAACCAGTTCAATCGAAAGCGGATCGAGTGGATTCGAAACATCGAATATGGCCACGCAAGCGCCGGGAGACGCATATTCGAATTCCAAGCTCCAAGCTCCAGCCGAACCCGTGACGTCGGATTCCGTCAAGCGCAAGGGATGGAGTGGATCGGACACATCCAACACCCAGACGTTGTTCGTGGGAATGTTTTGCGCATGCAGACGAGACGGCTCATCCACCGCACGGATATGGAACGGCAAGTCGGACGCCACAAGCTGACGCTGATAACAGAGCGTCAACCATTCGATATAGGCCGATGCGGAATTCGAATGTACTCCCGGCAGAAGCGCTTGCTCAACAGAGACCGTGGTCGCGCCAGAGCTGATGGCCGTCGCGGGAACAGACGAAGTACCAACAATGCGAACTTCACCGTTATAGTCGCGCGTGTCGGCATGAACTCCGCCAACCCGCAACACACTACGATGGTCGGGATCAACAGACTGCGTCGAGCCAAGACCGTGTAACGTATAGGCCAAGTGCGCTT
>SKZA01000214.1 GCA_007127595.1 Kiritimatiellia bacterium | reverse complement strand
CCCGCCGGGCGGTTCGGCCACGGCCGTTTTCTTTTTGGGGTAGGGCATGCCCGCATGGTATCCGCGGATGGCCGAAAAGCAATCCCATGTTGCGCCGGGTCCGAGATTTCCGAATCATCACCTCATTATGGCGTTGTTGGCAACGGCCGGGATATGACAGAATCATGCGACTATTGAGCATGAACATCGTGAGACATATCGCCATTGTGGCATGTGGGGCGGGGATTCTATTGATGAATTCCGGATGCGTGTACTGGCGTCTGAACCAGTTTCGCAATCAACTGTCCTCGTTCCCCGAATACTTCCGTATTGAAGACCGGGACTTACCAACCATTGTGGCGCTCAAACCCGTGTTACAGACGGACGATTTGGGCTGGCTCTCCGGATTGCCCGCCACCGAGACCGTGTCAACCGGTCGCGCGGCGACGGAAACCTATCACTTCGTTAAGTACTACTCCGATCCCGCGGATGATGAGGCCGGGACGTATGACATCATCTTGCTGGCTCATTTCAATAAGGACGGACGCCTGCACGAGTATCAGGCGCCGGCGCGTTTCGGTGTCATGTTGACGGAGGAGAATTTCGACGAGGTGTTTCGGCCTATGAAGGACGGAACCATCGAACGCCTGCAGCATGCGACCGGTTGGGCGTGGGAAGAGCACAAGGTCAACATCCCCGTTCGCGAAGCGATCATTGATTTTCTGGGCGTCCCATATGCCGTGGAAGAAGACGAGGACGGATTGGCCTACACCTATACATATCAATTGCGGGGAAACGACGTGCGCTGGAACCCGAAGGAGTGGGATATGTATGTGCGATTCGTGTTCGAGCCCGAAGAAGAGCGCGTGGTTCATACGGAATCGTATATGGGCCGTTTGCGGGTCATCGTGGATTTGCGGGCGGAGAAGAACGCCGTCGAAATCAAACGCTTGTAAGCGGCCCGCCTAGAACCTATCCCAAAACCCGGCTCGGCGGGAGCCTCGCCCTCCATGTGCCCCGTAATTCCTTTGAAATTCTTCTGGAGGGCGACGCTCCGCGGAGCCGTCTTCAGGTTCTAGGATAAGTTCTAAAGTAGCCATGCCAGAAAGAGGGGCACGGAGAGTAGCGCCCACAAGTGGGTCATCAAGAGCCCTCCGGCGATGAATTCACTGTCCCCGCCATAGCGCTCACTGAAGAGCACGCTGACCATCGCCGAAGGCATGACCGCGACAATCACAAGAATCCCGCGCGCCATCGGTTCCAGCGGCAGCCAGGCCAGCAACGGAATGAAGGCCAGCGGAACAACGATAAGGCGAATGGCGCTCACAAACCAAATGCGCCAGCCCAGAATGGTTTGCGACTTCATGACGGCAAACCGGCTGCCGGCGACAATGACGGAAACCGCGACCGTTCCCTGACCCAGCATCTGGGCCACGAAGACCAGTGATTCCGAAAGAGCCGCGGCCATGCCGCTCAATTGTACGGCGAGCAGGTCGCGGATGCAGACGATGGCCAGCCCCAGAAGCAACGCGACGAACGGCGGGCTGATCATCTGCTTAATCCGCCTCGAGAACGGTTCCTTCTTTCCGGTGAACAGAAAGACGCCGAGCGTCCAGAGAATCAATTCATAGCCGACCGATGAATAGACCAACAGGGCGACACCCCGTTCCCCATAGAGAAAAAGCACCATGGGAAGCGGCAGGAACAGGTAGTTATTCATCAGGCAATGAAAGAGAAATGCGCGCGAGGTTTCAGCCGGCACACGGCCAAGAAAGCGGACGGCGATCAAGCCCAGGCTGAAACCGACGAAGGCGATGACCATGACGAGTGCAGGCAGCAACGCATTGGCAAAGAGATCGTCGGCCGATAACTGAAGAATCGAAACGAAAACGAGCGCGGGATAGATCAGGTCGGTTGCAATATGCGCCAGTTCGCCGGTGCCCTGTCCGGAAATCATGCGCCGCTTGCGCGCGAACCAACCGCACGCAATCAACCCGAAAATGGAAAGAATCTGTAAGGCGAATGTCATGTTTTTCCCCGCCTGCCGCTTGTGCGACCGGACCGATTGAGTAAACAAGCCTGTTGGCACAGCAAACGTTGTCTGCCCAGTGGCGGGCAGGCAACGATTGGAAAAAGTCCCCAAAAATCTTCCAACGATTGGAAAAAGGGGCGAATTTTCTTCCAATGATTGGAAAAACGGGCTCGGTTTTTTCCAATGATTGGAAAAAGAGGGTAATGAAGTTTCCAACGATTGGAAAGTGCGAACATTTGTCTTGCCCAATTGCATTCTTGCGCGTCGCTTTGCGGCTCGTTAATGTGCGAGGTCATTTGTGAGGCGAGGAGATTATGGCGACGAAAAGAAAGAAGACGCGCGCGGAAACGGCGGAGAGCATGGGGGCGCGTCAGCGCGAAATATCCGTATCGGAATTTTTCCTGAAGAACCGGCACCTGCTGGGCTTTGACAGTCCGCGCAAGGCGTTGTTGACGGCGGTGAAAGAGGCCGTGGACAATTCGCTGGATGCGTGTGAGGAGGCGAATATCCTGCCGGAAATCAGCGTGGAACTGGAACAGATCGCCGAAAGCCGGTTTCGGGTGAGTGTGACGGATAACGGGCCCGGCATCGTGCGCAGTCAGGTGCCGAAAATCTTTGCAAAACTGCTGTATGGCTCGAAGTTCCATCGCCTGCGCATGTCCCGCGGGCAGCAGGGCATCGGCATCAGCGCGGCGGGCATGTACGGCCAGTTGACGACGGGCCGCTCGACCCGCATCTATTCGAAGACCAAGAACCAGAAGAAGGCGCATCGCATCGCGGTGCAGATCGATACCAAAGCCAATAAGCCGAACATTCTGGAAGACGTGGAAGAAGAGTGGATTCCGTCATTCTATATGGACGACCCGCACGCGGAGCCGAAGACGTATTCGCATGGAACCTGCGTGTCGATTGAAATGGAGGCGGCCTACATCCGCGGACGCCTGTCGGTCGACGAGTTCCTGAAACAATGCGCCATCGTCAATCCGCACCTGCAGCTTCATTATCGCGTGACCCTGTTGAAGAAGAACGGCAACAGCGGCGACGGGCAGGAGGAATTGATTCAGAAAGAAGAGCCGTGGACGACGTTTGAACGGGCGGTCAAGAAACTGCCGCCGCCGAGCGGCGAGATCAAGCCGCACCCGCACGGGGTGGAACTAGGGGTCCTGATCCAGATGCTGAAAGATTCCGGGGCGCGCACGTTGAAGGTCGCGTTGACCCAGGATTTCTCGCGCGTGAGTGATAAGGCCGCGCACTATATT
>SKZA01000061.1 GCA_007127595.1 Kiritimatiellia bacterium | reverse complement strand
GGATGCGCGGGCCGTCTGCAAGCGCTTTTTTCAAAAATGGGCGCGACTCGGGCAAACCGCGCCTTTTTTGAACAGAAGCTCGCAAAGGCCGGGGCGGTGGGGCAAGCTTCCGCGGTCAAGGCCGGCCCGTTTGTCTTTTGGGTTTAGAGAAGAGTCGAACAACACTTGAATGTTGGGCGTTGAGCGTTAAACGTTTTCTGCCCTGAACCCTTCAGGCATCGCTCCTTTCACTCCCCCCAAAGACCACAGGCTCGCCTTGACCACAGGCGACTATTCCCACCGTCCCAGTCTTTGCGAGCTTCTGTTCAAACAGTTTCTCGACGGGTTGGCGGGCCGCCCCGCCATACGCGGACTTGCTTAATCGCGCCGTGAATTGCTAGGCTGCACCACAAATGGCTGTAAAGAAGGAAATACGACGTACCGGCTGGCGCGAGGCGTGGGGTATCATTCTGCTGGCACTGTGTGTGCTGATGTTCCTGAGCATGATCTCCTATGCCCCGGGCGATATTCGCTTCATCCAGGACCCGCCCAATCAGCCCGTCAAGAACTACATCGGTCCGGCGGGCGCTTGGTTCTCCTTCGTGCTTTTCATGGGGTTCGGCGTGGCGGGCTACCTGAGCCCGATTGTCATTGCCGGAATCAGCGCCATGCTCTTGGCGAAACGCGAAGGCCGGATCTGGACACGGGTCCTGTGGGTGTTCGCGGTCTATCTCTCCCTCGTCACGCTGGTCGAGTTGCAGGAGAACGCCTGGCAAGGACTCGCCGGACACCTGAACGTAAGCAGCAACGGCGGACTGGTCGGGCACATCATCGCCACGCAGGGCCTTGTCCGCCTGATGGGCAGCGTGGGCACGGCCATCCTCGCGCTGGCTGTGATGTTGACCGGTTTAACCATTCTACTTGAAGTCCATCCGTGGATCCTGATGAAGAAGGCCGGCGCGGGCTGCGTGGTGTTCTATAACAAGATCAACGAAAGACTCGACGAGCGAAAAGACCGCGTTGAACAGATCGAAGAAGAAGCGGTCGACGTGGCGAAACGCCGGCAACGGTTGGAAGACGCCATCAAGAAACGCGACGCCGCGCTTGCGGCCAAGAAGAGCAAGCCGACGCCCGAACGCAAGGCGCCCGCACCGGAACCCGAACCGACGCCCGACCCTGAACCGGTTGCAGAAGAACCCGAGCCGCCACCGCCCGAACCGCGCCAGCCTGCCGCTCCGAAGAAGCCCGCCGCGCCGGTAACGGCGACCGCGCGCGCCGAAACCGCACCCCCCTTGGGATCAACCGAAGGCGCGTCCGAGTACAAACTGCCGCCCATTGACCTGCTCAACCCCGTCGACGCGCGGCATCACGGCATCGATTACTCCGAAGATCACACCGCGGCCTCCACCATCCTTCAGGAAACGCTGGCCGAATTCGGGATCGAAGCCAAAGTCACCAACATTGAGCGCGGACCGGTGGTGACTCGCTACGAGCTGTTACCCGCACCGGGCGTGCGCCTCGAGAAAATTGTCGGCCTGAGCAACAACATTGCGCTGGTAATGAAAGCGGAAAGCGTGCGCGTCCAAGCGCCGATCCCGGGCAAAGGCGTCGTCGGAATCGAGGTGCCGAATTCCAGTTCCGCCATGGTTTTCATGCGCGAGGTCATGGAATCCAACGCCTGGCGTTCCGACAAACACGCCCTTCCGCTTGCGCTCGGCAAGGATGTTGGCGGCCAGGTATTGCTGGCGGACCTCGCCGATATGCCCCACATGCTCATCGCCGGCGCCACGGGATCCGGCAAGACGGTATGCATGAACTCCATTCTTGCCGGATTGCTGATGTCGCGCACACCCGACCAGATGCGCCTGATGCTGATCGACCCGAAGATCGTCGAGTTCTCCGGCTACGAAGGGTTGCCGCACCTTGTCGTGCCCGTCATCACCGACCCCAAGAAGGTCAGCCTCGGCCTGCGCTGGGCCATCAACGAAATGGAAAAGCGCTACAAGCTCTTCGCAAAAGTCGGCGTACGCAACATCAAGGGGTACAACAGCCGTCCGATCGTCAAGCAACCCGACCTCTTCGAGGAAGACAACGACGATCCCGAGGCGCAAGCGGACCGACCGCCCGATCGCCTGCCGTATATCGTCATCATCGTCGACGAGCTGGCCGACCTCATGCTGGTCGCGCAAGCGGAGGTCGAAAATTCCATTGCGCGCCTCGCCCAACTATCGCGCGCCGTCGGGATCCATATGATCCTCGCCACGCAACGCCCGTCCGTCAACGTTATCACGGGCACCATCAAAGCCAACTTCCCCGCGCGTATCGCGTTTCAGGTCGCGCAGAAGGTGGATAGTCGCACCATTCTGGACGCCGCCGGCGCCGACAAGCTGCTCGGTAAAGGCGACATGCTGTTCCTACCGCCCGGCAGTTCGAAGTTGGTTCGCTCACAGGGCACGATGACGAGCGACGAAGAAATCAAGCGCATCGTGGACTTTATCCGCGACCAGAGCGGTCCGAAATACGAAGGCGCCATCAAGGAGAAGATCGAGAGCAAGGCGGCCGTCCTGCCGGAGATGGAGGAGGACGACGAGATGCTGGAGGCGGCGATCGAAGTGATCCGCCAGACGCGACGCGCGTCCACGTCCTCCCTGCAACGGCGATTGCGGATCGGCTACACGCGCGCGGCGCGCTTGATGGACTTGCTGGAGGAGCGCGGCGTGATTGGTCCGCCGCAGGGCTCTGATCCGCGCGAGATTCTCATCGATCTGGATGGCGAAATCCCACAGAATGAGATGGACGCTGTGGAAAGAGGCGATTGATCTATGGAAACGCTCGGACAACAACTGCAGGCGGCCCGACAGGCCAAGAAGCTTACGGCTTCGGAAGCGGCCAAAGGCACGCGCATCAAGATCCAGCACATCCAAGCCATGGAACGGGACGATTTCAGCGCCATACCGGCTCCGGCCTACGCCAAGGGGTTCATTCGCATCTACGCCGAGTTTCTGGAACTGGATCCGGGCCCGCTGGTGCAGGAGTATATGGATAACCATGCGCCCAAGGAACGGGCCTCTCTTCTACCTGAAGAAGAACAAGAGGAAGGAGCGGAACACCAACGCACTACTTCCCCTCTCGACTCGATCAAGTGGCCCTCACTCCCAAAGATCCCTTGGCAGGAAATTCGGACGCGAATCTCAAAGATCACCTTGCCCAAAATCAAACTGCCCACCGTGCCGCCGCGCCTGCTGGTGGTCTATACGGGGGCGACCCTTCTCTTTCTCTTATTCTTGTTCACCGTCATTCG
>SKZA01000172.1 GCA_007127595.1 Kiritimatiellia bacterium | reverse complement strand
TCGCCCGGCTGCTGCAGAACCGTCGCCGGCAGACCGTCCAGGGCCAGCTGCAACGTGCTGGCGACGGTCCGGGTGGACACGCCGGACAACGCGGCTTTGGGTTTGTCGGTGACGAAGCGCAAACGCCGCTGGTCCGCGCTCGTTGTGCTCTTCATCATTGTCGTGACGTTCACCTATGTGTTTCGGAACGTCATCCGCACATTCACGCCGCCCGCAAAACCGGGCCAGAGCGCGTCTGTCGCATGGGGCTTCCGGCGTCATGCGCCCGCCTACATCATTTTAATTCCGGCTCTCGTCACCATCTTCCTCTGGCAATATGTGCCGCTCTTCCGCGGCTCGATCATGGCCTTTCAGGATTACCGGATCATGGGCGATTCGCAATGGGTATGGCTGGATAACTTCGGCAACGTATTGTGGAACCTCGATTTCTGGATGTCCGTCTGGCACGCCATGCGCTACAGCCTGTTGGTCATCGGCCTGACCTTCATGCCGCCGATCGTGTTGGCGATCCTCCTGCAGGAAGTGCCGCGCGGTAAGATCTTCTTCCGAACCGTCTTCTATCTGCCCGCCGTCATATCCGGCATCGTCGTCATCCTGCTATGGAAATCCTTTTATGATCCGTCGGAATTGGGCGCCTTGAACGCCATTCTGATGAAGATTCCCGCGTGGGCGTATGTCTTGCTGGGGGCCGGCTTATTCGCCGTCGCGTTTTCCTTCTTTCGACGCCTCTGGTTCCACGACATCATCTGGCCCTCGATCCTGTTTCTCGCAGCGGGCGCCGTGCTGTTCTATACGTGTGCCGCCATCGCCGCGCCCATGCTGCTCTACGAGGGCGCCGGGATTTGGGAACGCATCACCATGACCTTGCCGGAGCCGTATCGCTGGTTGCAGAACCCGCGCACGGCGATGTTGGCCTGTGTTATTCCCATGGTCTGGGCGGGGATGGGCCCGGGTTGCCTCATCTATCTCGCCGCCCTCAAGGGCATCGGCGACGAACTCTACGAAGCGGCGGACATCGACGGCGCGACCTTTGTGGACAAGGTGCTCTTCATCGTCTTTCCCATGCTCAAGCCGCTGTTGATCATCAATTTTGTCGGCGCGTTCATCGGATCGTGGTACGGCGCCACGGACAACATCCTGGCGATGACCGGCGGCGCCGCGAACACTGAAGTGGTCGGCCTGCACATCTTTTACAAGGCCTTTGTCTTCCTCGAATTCGGCCCCGCCACCGCCATGGCCTGGATACTCGGCGTCATGCTCATCGGCTTCACCGTCTATCAACTGCGCATCCTGTCGCGGTTGGAGTTCCGTGCCACGGGAAACAAGCAGTTATGAATCATAACACATTTGTCATTTCGAGCGGAGACCCGACCGCGAAGCGGGTCGGGGCGAAGTCGAGAAATCTCACGCTTGCAAGTGAAGCCTTGAGATGTCTCGGCTTCGTCCCTCGACAGGCTCGGGACTTCGCTCGACATGACATGAAGAAGTTTCCAACGATTGGAAAACCATGCCCCAAAAGTTTCCAACGATTGGAAAACATCACGCAAATCTTTCCAATGATTGGAAAAATCGGGCCAAATTCTTCCAATGATTGGAAGAACCACCTGCCCCGTTGCTACGGGTGGTCCCGAAGCGGGACACACCCGCGCTCCAAGAAACGACTTTTGCCGGGCTTCGGAGCGCGGCTGTGTCCGACGAAGGAGGACCAGCCGCAGGGGGCAATCATATGCGTTTCTCATGGCCGAATAATACTCTTGCGACCACCGGAACCCCTGAACACCGAACACCGAACCCCGAACACTTCCCATGCCCATCCTCTCGCCCATAGGCCGTAAACACCCGAAGGTCCGCGCACTCATTGCGCTGATCTATCTCACCCTCGTCGTGGGCGGGGTAACTATGGTCTATCCATTTCTGCTCATGATCTCGGGCAGCATGAAAAGCGCGTCGGACGTGACGCAACTGGACGTTATTCCGCGTTTTCTGCATGACGATGATGCGCTCTACCGCCGCTATGCAGAAGCGTTGTTCAACGAACGCATCGACGCGTTCCGCATGGCGTATGATTCCGACGCGCCGACGTTCCGACACGTCGAACCGCCCGCCGACCGGAATTCCGCGTATGTGCGAGTCTGGGAGGAGTTCCTGGAAGAAACCGACTTACCGCCGCATGCCAACGTGTTGGGTTTCATGGAGGCGCCGTCCTCCCGCACGATCCTGATGAATCTACGCCGATTCAAGCGCGAGATGATGCGTACATACAACCGCGATTTGGACGCCATGAACGCCGATCTCGGGACCAGTTTTGTGTCCTGGAACGCCTTCTTTCTGCTCGCGGAGAGTTATCACACGCGGTTGCGCGCTCTGTCCGATACGCCGTTTCAAAGGACCTTTCTCACCTTTAAGGCGGAACAGCCGGGAACGCAGGCCGTGTACGTATCGCTGAACGGATTCTATAAAAACATCCTGCTGATGACGCGGTTTACGCGGGACATCACTGTGTACAACGAAGCGCATGGCACGGATTATGCGTCATATGCCGATGTGCGTTTGCCGCGTCGCGCGGCGGAAGCGCGCACGGAGCGGGAACGCGAAACATGGGAGGATTTCGTCCGGCATCTGGTAGGCCTGCAATGGATCCGGGTGGACGCCGACGCCGCGCCCGTCTATCGCGCGTATCTCGAAGCTAAACACGGGACGATTGATACGCTGAATCGGAACTATGGAGCGGCCTACGCCACGTTTGACGAGATTCCGATCATTGACGTGCCGCCCATCGAAGGGATGGCATTAAGCGATTGGGACGCGTTCATCAAGGGGTGGGAAAGTCCCGAAACCGGCGAGTTGTTCATGCCCCACGTTGAACATCTGTCTTTGCTGTCTCCCGATTTTTTGTTCCAAGACTATCTGGCGGAGCGATTCAACTCGGTTGAGCACATGAATCGGGAGTTGGGGACGTCCTTTGCGTCCTTCGCCGACGCGCCGATGCCGCAGCAGGCGTGGCATTATCAGCATTTCACTGAGGACACCGGAACATGGCGACGCGAATTTGCGGCCTACAATTTCCTGGCGGTGCTCGATTATCTGGTGCTTCACGGACGCGGTTTCATCAATACCACGATCTACTGTGCGCTGGCGGTGTTACTGGCGTTGATCGTGAATCCGATGGCAGCGTATGCGATGAGCAGGTACAAGATGCCGAGCAGTTATAAACTGCTCCTCTTCATGCTCCTGACCATGGCGTTTCCGCCGATTGTCACGCAGATTCCAGTATTCCTCAT
>SKZA01000062.1 GCA_007127595.1 Kiritimatiellia bacterium | reverse complement strand
TTGACTGCCGCCGTTGGTGATGGCGCCTTCGGTGGCGTCCGGCATGATCTCGCGCAGCACCTGCCGGACGGCGTTGCGATCCTTACACCGTGCCAGGTCCTGCCGATCCATTCCGCCCCACATCATGTAGATGCGCCCATCGTCGAGGAACCCGCCGCCGTGGTCGCGCCGCGGCCGGCCGGTGACCCCATTCGGCCGGAGCCCTCCCTGCCCATGGTCGACGAGTTACCGGAACCCTATCTGGAGTAGAACGAGATGAATATTCCCAACGCGCTGACTATCAGCCGGCTTGGTTTGGCGGCTTTACTGCTGGGCTTGTTGTCCCTGCCGGACAGTCTTCCCATGGTCAAAAGCGCCGCGTTCATCGTGTTTGTCATCGCCGGCATCACGGACTATCTGGACGGCCATCTTGCGCGGAACGTGTACGGCGTGTCCAACTTCGGCAAACTCATGGACCCGCTTGCGGATAAAGTAATCGTCTGCGCCGCCTTCGTCAGCTTCGTCGAACTGGGCCTCGTGCCCGCGTACCTGGTGGTCATCATCATCGCACGCGAGTTTCTGGTAACGGGCCTGCGCTTGTTGGCCGTCGAAAAAGGCTTGGTCATTTCCGCCGGAAAATGGGGCAAACATAAGACGATCTGGCAGATCGTAGCCATCATTGCGATTCTGCTCGCGCTGGCCGTGCGCCACGACATCCTGCGCGACGCCGACCCGACGTTTCTCGCCAATTACGATCTTGCGCTCGGATACATCTCCTACGCCATCGGCATTGCGGTGGCGCTCATAACGGTCGCGTCCGGCTACCTCTACTTCATCGACAACCGCGACGTGCTGAGCAAGTATTTGTGAGCGGATTACTCGTACTCAAGCTTTCCCAGCCGGATCTGGAGGGTCACGCTTCCGCGTGACCCGGACGCGCGGAAGCGCGTCCCTCCATGACACAAGATTAACAGCAAACGCCCATCACCAAGACACCCGATAACTCTTCGGCAAGGTGAATACGTTCGTGAGGTGCCGCACCTCGGGCACGCCTTCCCCTTCCCGTCCGATGACTTCCACCACGTCGAACCGGAACTGCGGCGGTTTGCGGCGAAGTCGTTTCATATACCGCATCGCCGCGCGCGCCAGGGCATCCCGTTTGTTCTTCTTTACGGACTCCACCGGACGCCCCATCCGCTCGGTGGCGCGCGTCTTGACCTCCACGAAGACAAGGATATCCCCCTCCCGGGCAATAATATCCAATTCATCGCGACGCCCCACCCGTATACGCGTCTCAAGAATTTTGTATCCGTGTCTGCGCAAATATTTCGCCGCCAGCTCTTCGCCCCATCGGCCCGCGCGCAGATGGGCCGGCTCGTCGGAAGATTTTGATTTGCGAAAGGGCCACATGGGAAGAGAGGTGCTAGGTGTTAGGTTTTGGGTTACAGGTTATGGGTTTCCGTGTCGCGCCCCGGGATCACTTCAACATCCTTTGACTGTTCAGGGACGACACGGCGTGCCGCGCCGTAGCGCAGCGAAGGCGGGAGGTCGTCCCTCCAGCAATCTTCTGGAGGGACGGGCTCTGTCCCGTCCCATACGTGCTATGAACGGCAGCCAACATTTGAAAGAGCCTGATCCATAACCCTTTCTCCCCCCATACAGGCGCGGACGGGGGCAAAGCTCTTGCGATGACACGGCGCCGGCCCGTGCGCGCGCAGGGCGTCCAGATGCGCGCGCGTACCGTACCCCTTGTGTTGCGCAAAACCGTACTGCGGATAGCGGCGATCCAGCGCGAGCATCAAGCGGTCCCGCGTCACCTTGGCCAGCACACTGGCGGCCGCGATGGAAAGACTTGCGCCGTCCCCGCGCACGATCGCGCGCGACGGACACGGTAAGCCGCGCACCGGCCGTCCATCGACCAGCGCCAGATCCGGCGCCGGCTCGAGTTGCGCCAGGGCCTGCGCCATGGCGCGATGCGTCGCCTGCAGGATATTGACGGTATCGATCTCGTCGACGTCCACCAAGGCGACGGCGAAACGCACATGAGCACAGGCGGTGAGTTGTTCAAAAAAAAGATCACGGCGTTTGGCCGTGATCTTCTTGGAATCGTTGAGTTCGCGCAGTGCGCCCTGCTCTTCACGGCGCAAGTACTCGGCCTCGATGACGACGGCAGCCGCCACCACCGGACCGGCCAACGGGCCGCACCCCGCTTCGTCCACCCCGGCTACGGCTTGATGCCCGTTCCGCCAGGACTCATGCTCATAGTGGAGCATGTCACACTCCGATGTTTATTCGGTTCGCTTTTCCTTGATACGCGCCTTCTTGCCGCTCAAGTCGCGCAAATAGTAGAGCTTGCCACGGCGCGTCTTTCCTTTGCGTTCCACCTCGATCTTCGAGACCGTCGGCGCATGCAACGGGAAGACACGCTCCACACCTTCCCCGTAGGAGACACGGCGCACGGTAAACGTTTCCGTCGCGCCCGAACCGTCACGCGCGATCACCACGCCGGTGTAGACCTGAATGCGCTCTTTTTCACCTTCCCGGATCAACACATGCACCCGCACGGTATCGCCGATGCCGAAATCGGGCACCTTATCTTTTCGCAACTGTTCCTGTTCAATCTTATCAAGAATCGCATTCTTCATGGTTCCGTCCTCTGTTGCGCCTGTACTATGCGCTTTCCACTATTCGTCCGTCAATAAATCCGGGCGTCTCCGCCTCGTCCGCTCACGCGCCTGCTGTTTCCGCCATGCGTGCACCGCCTCATGGTCGCCGGACAGCAGAATCTCCGGGACCTTCATGCCTCGATATTCCGGCGGGCGCGTGTAGTGCGGATACTCCAGCAATCCCTCACTGAACGATTCGTCCGCCGCCGACTCATTATGCCCCAACACGCCCGGGATCAACCGCGTCACCGCGTCGATCACGACGGCGGCCGGCAGCACCCCGTTGGTCAGCACATAGTCGCCGATCGATATCTCGTCGGTAACCAACGCTTCGCGTACGCGCTCGTCGACTCCTTCGTAATGGCCGCAAACAAATATCAAATGCCGCGCCTGCGCCAGCTCGCGCGCATAGGCCTGATCGAAGCGCCGCCCTTGCGGCGTCATCAGAATGACGCGCGCGCCGGCTTCCCGCACCGATTCCACGGCCTGAAAGATCGGGTCGGGCTTCATCACCATGCCCGGCCCGCCGCCGTACGGCCGGTCATCCGTCGTCCGGTGCGTGTCGGTCGTGAAATCGCGCAGGTTGATCGTCCGCACCGCGATATGGCCGCCTTCCGCCGCGCGCTTCAACATGCTTTCTCCGAGCACGCCGTCAAGCATGCGGGGAAAGATGGTGATCACATCCATCTTAAGCGGGGCGGGCATCGCTTGCTCATTCCACCACTTCCAACACGGCCTTCCGGCCTTGGCGGGCGGCCATGACCCCCAACAGGGTACGGAGCGCGCCGACGGTTTTCCCGTCCTTGCCAATCACCTTACCGACATCGCCGTTATTACAACGCAGCTCAAAGATCAAGGTCTGGGCGCCCTGCAACGTTGTAACACGGACATCGTCCGGATGATCGACAATCATCCGGACCATGCTCAATAGCGCGTCCCTCATGACTCGTCCGACTTCGCTTCCGGCTCAGCCGCAGTGGTCGATTCAGTCGCCGCCGGAGCCGCCGCCGGCGGCGCGGGTTCCGACACCGGTTCCGGCGCATTCGCGGGGGCGCCCTGGCCTTTCCGCGTTCTACGCACCAGACTCTTTACCGTATCGGACAGGAGGGCGCCGTTGGCCTTCCAATAGTCCACGCGATCGAGCTTGATCGAAAAATTCGGTGCGGGTCTGTCCGGATCGTACCAACCCACCGTCTCTAGAAAGCGCCCCGAATTGGAGCAGCGCGAATCCGTGGCCACCACCCTGTAGAAGGGTTTATTGATGCGGCCCATTCGCCGTAATCTTATTTTTACCGACATGCCGTCTTCCTCCGAATGGCACACTCGCCCGTACAAACAGGATGCGGGGGAGTCTTTCGTGCCCACTGAAAAGGCTGTATCATGTATATTACTTCCGTCCCTTACGCAACCTTTTTTCCATCTTTTTCATCTGTTTCGTCATGCGTTTCATCTGCTCAAACCGCTTCAACAGATCGTTCACGGCACGAGTGTCCGTGCCGCTGCCCCGCGCAATCCGTTCGCGGCGGCGCCCTTTGATCAGGGCCGGATTCCGGCGTTCTTCCACCGTCATGCTCTGAATGATGGCCTTGGCGCGCCCCCATTCCTTGGAGGAATTCGCCCCCATTTGGCGCCGCGCCTGTTCCGGTAACTCCATGCCGCCCGGCAACATGTCCAACAGGTTCTCGAGCGGCCCCATTTTCTCCATCTGCTGCAATTGCCCCAGAAAATCCTCGAAATCGAAGGTATTCCGGCGTAACCGCTCCTCCATCCGCTCCATATCCTTTTGATCTACAACGGATTGCGCCTTTTCGACCAAACTCACCACGTCGCCCATACCCAGAATACGGGAGGCCATTCGCTCCGGATAAAAGGGTTCGAGATCCTCCGCCCGCTCGCCCACGCCCACGAGCAGAATGGGACAACCCGTCACATGCTGGATGGAAAGCGCCGCGCCGCCGCGCGCGTCACCGTCCAATTTCGTGAGGATCAGGCCGGTCAGGCCGACCTCCTCATGAAAGGTTTCGGCCACGTGTACGGATTCCTGGCCGATGGCCGCATCTACCACGAGGGCAACGTTTTGTGGCTCGATTTCCTTCTTCAAGTCCTTCAACTCGCCGACGAGTTCTTCGTCGACCTGGAACCGTCCGCCGGTGTCATACAACGCAATATCGGCGCCCGCCTTTTCCACGGCTTTGCGCGCGCGCCGCCCCAATGCCGGTACGGTCTCGCCCTTTTCCGGCGCAATCACGTCCACCCCGACCTGACGTCCAAGGATCTGAAGCTGCTCGACGGCGGCAGGCCGACGAATATCGCAAGCCACCAGCACCACCTTCCTGCCTTCCTTCTTCCAGCGCAGGGCCAGCTTCCCGGCAGTAGTCGTCTTGCCCGCGCCATGCAAGCCGAGCAACATGATTGCGGACGGTTTCGCGCTCAAATCGAAATCCTTGCGGTCGCTGCCCAGCAAGCGCACCATCTCGTCGTGGATCCGCTTGATGACCTGTTGCCCGGGCGTCACACTGTCGAGCACTTCCTCGCCCGTACACTGTTCGCGCACGCGCGCCGTAAAATCGCGCACGACCTCGTAGTGCACATCGGCTTCGAGCAACGCAAGGCGTACTTCGCGCATCGCGTCCTTGATGTTTCGTTCCGAGAGTTTTCCGTAGCCCCGCAGATTCTTGAAGATTTTCTGCAACGAGCCTGTTAATGCGTCAAACATCTTACATTTCCTTGTTTAAGGGCGCACGTCGCGGTCCGCGTCCTCTCTTCTCAACAGAAAGAACGCCGAGCCTCTGGAGTTGATATAAGCCCCTTCAATCCAAGCAAACCACATTGAATTTTGAACAGGAGGCCGCGAAGACTCGGGCGATGGCAACGGGATCGTAAAGTCCAACCAAGCCACTTTCTTTATTTGGATATGAGTGAGACGGTGTCCTGTGGGGAAATCTCTACCCTCCGGTCTCCGTGGCCTCCTGTTCAAAGAATACGTGCTGCAGGTTCCTGTGGCATGGCCTGACCCTTCGTGCCCCCGCCTTTGGCGGGCATGCTTTGCGAGCTTCTGTTCAAATCTTCTGTCCGTGCAATCCGTGGTTTCTTCCTCTTTGGTTGCGGCTGTGCCGCGCCGTGTTCGTTCACGTGAAGGGGGACTTCGCGGGGGATAGTGCGCCATGGGCCGGCAAAATCAATCTCGAATTTCGACAATGCCCCGGCCGGCGCAACGCGTGCAGAAGTCGGCATGGCCGTGGTCATCATAGCGCCGCCCCATCCCGCCACAGGCAATACACATACGATCATCGTCGGTATAGCGGCGCGTAGTGTTATGTCCCACACCCTGGCAGATCTCGCACAGCATCTTTTCGCCCGGCTGATCCGGATCATCCAGCAACCCATTGCCATGACAATACTCACACTCATACAACGTCAGAATCTTCGCCTGCAACTTGTCAATGAGCGCGGCATCAAGCGGCGTATGATCCGTACGCCGGGCCATCTCGCCCCAATTGCTCTGCATCCAGAACATCTGCATGACAAGCGCAATGACGCCGACAATGATGATGGGCCCGACATAACGGTTCGGCTCTCGCACGGCGCGCCGGTGTCGTATGCTCGGGCGCATGGCTGGCGGGCGTATGCTCATGCGGGCCTCCTCGCGGCGGCGAATCGATCGCGCCCGGCCGGATCAGGATGGATAACGACCTCGCTATACCCAGCCCCTGCAAGCGCATCACGTACAGCACCCGCTTGGTCCGCGCCGAACTCCAGCCAGAGCGAACCGCCGGGCTTAAGCACCTTCAGCGCCTGGGGAATCAACGTTCGGATCTGGTCCAACCCGTCCGGGCCGCCGTCCAATGCGCGACGTGGTTCATGCATACGCACTTCAAGCGCAAGCTGCCGCCATGCCTTCGATGTGACATACGGCAGATTGGCTACAACGATGTCGGCACACCCTTCCGTGACCGCATCCAACAGATTGCCCTGCTGAAAAGAAACGCGCCCCACCATGTCAAGCCGCTGTGCGTTTTCCTGCGCGAGCGCCAGCGCCGCCGCATCGACGTCGATAGCAGACACCTGTGCCCGGGGCCATGCATCCGCCAGCGCCAACGCAATACAACCGGTACCTGTGCCCACATCGATGATGGACGGAGCGTTCGACTCCGCGGCGCGCGCTTCGTTCAGGATCAATGTCACCAACGTCTCGGTTTCCGGCCGGGGAATCAGGGCGCGGGGATCGCAGACAATGCGCAACCCCATGAACTCGGTCTCACCCAGAATATACTGGACCGGCTCATGTCGCGCGGCGCGAGCCTCGCACCCTTCCAGCAGGGAGCGCTGCGTCTCGTTCAGCGGCTCGTCCAGGCGCGCATGCAATTCCCAGCGGGCACACTGCATCACAGCGGCCATCGTCCATTCGGCCGATACACGCGGCGATTCTGCGCCGGCACCCGAAAAAGCCCCTTCCAGTCGGGCCAAGGCGGAGCGCAACGAGAGGCTGGAATTGTCAAGTGTGATCGTCATTGCGGTTTCCGTTCTGGATAAAAGATACCACAGGCAATCGGACCATCCAACGGGAAATGGGCGGGAGGATTCAGGGTTCGGGGTTCAGGGAAGAGGAGGTTTCTGGCCTTAGGCAAACCCGCCTCCGGCCATGCGCGTTAACTTTAAGTATGCCGCGTCCCCACGGCCTTGTGCCGTGGGGAGCGACAAGTTGAATCAGAAAGGAATTCAGCACCAGCCTATATGAGCCCGTGTAGAGCGAATCCGGGACGTTCACGTCTTCATTCGCTTCTGTTCAAACTCTTCTATCCGTCACGCCGTCTTCATGCGGTCGCGCAGTTTCAGGTCCATGTCGTGCTGGTACAGCGCGTCGAGCAATTCTTCCAGCTCGCCTTGAATGACCTGATCCAGATTGTAGAGCGTGAGATTGATGCGATGGTCGGTCACGCGGTTTTGCGGAAAATTATAGGTCCGAATGCGTTGGCTGCGATCGCCCGACCCAATTTGGGTGCGTCGCACGTCGGCCTCCTTCGCCTCCTCCTCGCTGCGCTTTAGGTCCAGCAATCGCGCGCGCAAAACGCGCATGGCTTTATCCTTATTCCTATGCTGGGATTTCTCGTCCTGACACTGCACGACCAACTGGGTCGGTAGATGCGTAATGCGCACGGCGGAATCCGTCGTATTTACGCTCTGCCCACCCGGCCCGGACGATCGAAAGATATCGATACGCAAATCCTCGGGCCGGATCTCAATATCGTCCACCTCGTCCGCTTCGGCGAGCACCGCCACCGTCGCAGCCGACGTGTGGATTCGGCCGCCCGCTTCGGTAATGGGGATGCGCTGTACCCGGTGTCCCCCGCTTTCGTAGCGCAAGGTGCGATACACATTCGCGCCTTCGACGGAGAATACAATTTCCTTGTACCCGCCGCGCGTAGAGGGGCTCGCATCAATGACGCCGACTTTCCAGCCTTGGTTCTCGGCATATCGGGCGTACATGCGATATAGATCGCCCGCAAACAGCGCAGCCTCTTCCCCGCCCGTCCCGGCGCGTACTTCCATGATGGTGTTCCGGCTGTCATCCGGATTCGGCGGCAACAGCGCAGTCATCAATTCACGCTCCGCCCGCGGCAACGCCGGTTCCAGCGTCTCCAGCTCGGCGCGCGCCATCTCCGCCAGTTCCGCGTCTGATTCTTCCGCATCACGCAAGGCGCGGCTCTCTTCGATCTGACGCTTTAAATCCATGTACGCATCCGCCTTGTCCAAGATGCGTTTGACATGGGTGTGTTCATCGATGAGACGACGATACTTCTTCTGATCGGAGACGACCTCCGGATTCGAGAGATCCGACTCCAAACCGGACAAACGTTGCCGCAATTGTTCGATATAGGCTGGATCGATCATGATATGAAAAAGGTTCGGGCCGGGATCGCCCGTACGGCGGACCCTGCCCGAACCTTTGAAAGCAAGCTACTTCGCGGCGGCGGCTTTTTGGCCATACCGCTTACGGAAACGCTCCACACGCCCTTCCGTATCGATGTACTTCGCCTGGCCCGTGAAAAACGGATGACAGGCGGAACACGTATTTACATGCATTTCCTTCACGGTGGAACGTGTCTGGATCACGTTCCCGCAGGCGCAGGAAATCGTCGCTTCGACGTATTTGGGATGAATGTCTACCTTCATGAAGTCCTCTACCGATTCGAACTGTTAGGCGCGAAAGCGTACCATGCGCCTTGCTCTTTGCAAGCGATTTTGCGAGGAATTTTGTCCTCTGTTTTAAGGGGTTGAACGGCGCGAAAAATGGTATATTCTCCATGTGTTCATCCAAAATTAACGGGAGGCAGGCACTGAAAATGAAGACATTTGCATTAAAATCGGCCGTATTGGCCTTCTGTCTGGCGGTTGGCGCCGCCGGCGCGGAGGAAGCGGTTGTCGAAGAAGCGGAAACAAAAGCAGAAGAGAAGGAGAATCCTGTGGTAGTCATCAAAACGGACAAGGGCGATATAACCGTTGAACTCTTTAAAAAGGAAGCCCCCATCACGGTGGAGAATTTCCTGCGCTACGTCGAAGACGACTTCTACAGCGGCACGATCTTTCATCGCGTCATCCCGGGGTTCATGATTCAGGGCGGCGGGTTCGACGCCGACATGAACCAGAAATCCACACACGACCCGATCAAGAACGAGGCAACGAACGGGCTTAAAAATGAGCGCGGCACGCTCGCCATGGCCCGGACCATGGTGGTGGATAGCGCCACGAGCCAATTCTTCATCAACCTCGTGGACAACACGTTTCTAAATCATACCAGCCCCGACCCGCGCGGCTTCGGATACTGCGTCTTCGGACGTGTGATCGACGGCATGGACGTGGTCGATCAGATCGCGCGCGTGCGCACCGGACGACAGGGCCCGCATGAGAACGTGCCGGTGGAACCCGTCGAGATCACGGGAACGGATCGCGCGCGTTAACATAACGCACGCGCGGGGAGCGCAACACCACATGGCCAAGACCTCCCCAAAACGACACGCCGCTTCGGGAACCGGCTTGGCCGATTCTCCGGCGGAAGAACCCAAGTATCCGGGCAAGGGATTCCGCCTTGGCGAATACGTCATTCAAGACACCCTCGGCCAGGGTTCCATGGCCACCGTCTACCTGGCCCGCGATGCCAGCGACAATGAAGTAGCCGTCAAAGTCTTTGTGGAAGGAGCAGGCGTCTCCGCCACCATGCTTGAACGATTCCGCCGCGAAGCGGAGGCGTCAAAGAAGCTGCGCAGACATCCCAATATCCTGACCGTGTACACCTCCGGCAAGGAAGGCCCGTACCACTACATCGTCATGGAAAGCATCCGGCGCAGCAAGACGCTTGAAAGCGCGCTGGAAAGCACGTCCATGTCCATCGCCGACATCGTACTGCTCATCATCAAGATTGCGCGCGCGCTCCATTACGCCCATGACCGCCGCATCCTCCATCGCGACATCAAGCCGACCAATATCCTCATCGATGAGTTCGGCGAACCGCGCCTGGCCGACTTCGGCGTCGCGGCTTTGATCGACTGGCCGTCCTGTACCGTCACCGGGGCGCTGACCGGTACGCCGTTGTATATGTCGCCTGAACAAGCCCGCACGGATAGCAAGCTCGGGCCCGCCAGCGACATCTATTCGCTGGGGGTCGTCCTTTATGAAGCGTTGGCGGGGGCCCTGCCCTACCACGTTGCGCACGGCAGCCCTGTGCGCGAAGTGCTCAAGGCCGTCACGGAAGAAGAACCACGACGCCCGCGCGTCTTCCGCAAGGATATTCCCGTAGATATGGAAGCGGTGATCTTGAAAGCCCTGGAAAAGTCGCCGCGCGACCGCTATCCCGACGCCGGCGCGTTTGCCATCGATCTGGAACGGGCGCTCATGGGACGGCCCGTCAGCGCGCGTCAGTTTTCCCTGCTTGACCACGCGCGCCACCGCTTGCGACGACATCGACAGGCGATCGTGACGCTGCTACTCGCGGGAGGCGCAGCGGCTTTCTTGATGGGGCATTCCCGGGGCCAATTGATACACGCACAGTATGAGGGCCTCATCCATCTGGCCCAGTTGCAAACGCTGAAACATCGCGCCGCACATCCGCATCCCGAAACGCAAACCGTGCCGGACCGCCAACGCGCGTGGCACGAAATACGGCTGGCACGGAATGCCATGCGCGCCGGCGACTGGCCACGGGCGCAGTTCATGCTCAACGCCGCGGCCGGTTTGAGCGAGGCCGCAGACGACCCTCATACCTTGGCGATCGCACAACTGGAAATGGCGCGTTGCGCAATCATGACGTATCGCCAGGATGGCGCGATGCTTATCTATGGCGATATTCTCGATAATGAGCGGGCCTCGCCCGCCACCGTCGCCATGGCGCAACTGGAATACGTCGCGTTGGCCCTGCTCCGCAACGAACCCGAAACGGCGCTGGACGCCTTACGGCGCGTCCCGATACCATCCGACGGCCCGCTCGGGTCCCTCATCCTATGTCTGGGCGGAGACGTCCACCCCGACGTCCTGCTTGCTGATATTGAAACCTTTCCCGCGCGCTATCTGAATTACGCCTATCTCATCGCGGGCATACGCCACTATCTTGACGGTGACATGCGCTCCAGCTCCGCCGCACTCAAAGCCAGCATACAACATTCCAGCCCGTCCACCGACTGGCCCGCGCCATTCGCGCGGATGCTTATCTCCGATTTGATCCGATGAGAACGCAGAATCGAACATCTTCGCAACGCGCAGGCTTCGCCAACGGGCGAACGCTTGTGACGCTGATGCTGCTGATCCTTCTCGGCTCATCGGGTTACATCTTTATGCAGGCCGAATCGCGAACCCGCGAATGTATTCGCCAGCTGCGCCACATTTACATGGCGCTCGAACTGTATGAACTGGATCACGGCTCACTGCCACACATGGCCTTCTATCCGCATGCCCCCTGGCTTGACGCCGATAGCATGCTTGTCGTTCTGGACCCCTACGCCATTACCAGCGAAATCGGGCTATGCCCCGGCGCGCATGAGGTCGTACGCTATCAAGGGCTCGGTTATATCTGGAATGCGAATCTCAACGGCAAAGAGCTGCAGGCGCAGGACCCGGACACCTGGCTGGTCACGGAGATCAACGCCTTATCGGAAGATGTGCCGCGCCCGCACCTTGGTCGCCATCTCGTGCTGTATGCGGACGGTCGCGTCGAACGGACGCGCCGCCCGCCCGCAGGGTTGCTGGACATACGTCCATAGCCGCCGTAGAGAAAACCGAAGATAGAAGATTTAAACCCTCCTTCCTCCCGCCGAAACGGCGGGACTACGGCGGGCCCTGAAGTGAAGCGAAGCGCGTACTTCAGGGCGGGCAGGCAGGAGGACGCGGAGACTGGGGCGGCAGGAATAGTCGCCTGCGGTCAAGGCAAGCCTGTGATCTTCTTTGTTACGGATGAAAATGCGATGCTGAAGGGTTCAGGAAAGAGAACGCTCAACGCCCAGCGCCCGACTTTCAAGTGTTGTTCGACTCTTCCTACACCCAAAAGACAAACGGGCCGGCCTTGACCGCGGAAGCTTG
>SKZA01000056.1 GCA_007127595.1 Kiritimatiellia bacterium | reverse complement strand
GCATCGATGCCGACGGCGATCTTATCGCCATAGCGTCGCACCCATTGTTCCAGCAATTCCGGCGATTCCACGGCGCGCGTGCCCAGAATCACACGGTCCGCGCCGCACCCGAGCAGATGCTCGATATCCTCGTCCGTCCGCAAGCCGCCACCGACCTCGAACGGAATGGTTAGCGCCTCGGCGATGCGGCCGATCACCTCGCCATGCACAGGCCGCCCTTCAAAGGCGCCGTCGAGGTCGACGATATGGAGGTATTCCCCGCCTTCGTTCTGCCAGTGCAGGGCCATCTCCACAGGGTCGGACGAGTAGACGGTTACGTCGTCCGCCTTCCCCTGTCGCAGGCGAACGCACTGGCCGCCTTTCAGGTCAATCGCAGGCAAAATGGTAATGCTCATCTAATGTCTTTCCTGAATCGTTCACATGCTCTCGGACAAATAGGAGTCTGCCCTATGCCAGCATCATGCCTGGCTCGCGAAATTCCGCAACATTTGCAGGCCCAGCTTCTGACTCTTTTCCGGATGAAACTGTACGGCCAGCATCCGCCCTTTCCAGACGACGGACGCATAGTCTACGCCGTACTGCGTGATCCCGGCCGCATACGCTTCCCGGGCAATATCCGCGTAATAGGAATGAACGAAATAGAAATAGCTCTCGTCGGGCACACCTTTGAAGAGCGGGCACTTCGGATCCTGCTGACGCACCTTGCTCCACCCGATCTGCGGTACCTTCAAACCTTCCGTGCGCGGAAATCGTTTGACGATACCCGGCAACACCCCCAGCCCTTCAGCGTCCGGCGATTCTTCGCTCCCTTCAAAGAGCGCCTGCAGCCCGACACATATTCCGAAGAACGGACGGTCTGCCGCGATCCATTCACGTACCGGTTCGACGAATCCGTGATCGCGCAGATGCGCCATGCAATCGCCGAATGCGCCGACGCCGGGCAGAATGAGGGCGTTACACGCCCCGAACTGGTCGGGCGCGGTAATCACTTCGGCGGGCAGTTTCAGGAAGCGGCACGCGTTCATGACGCTGCCCAGATTGCCCATACCATAATCTATGATGCCGATGCGGGTCATTTGAAGAAGTGTTCAGTATGCCGTGTTCAGTATAGGAGTTGGGTGTCGCGTGTCGTAACTATCCACTGAATACTGAACACTGAACACTATCTTCCCTACATCTTCCCCTTACTCGTCGGTACACCTTTCACGCGCGGATCGCGCGCGCAGGCCATGTATAGGGCGCGCGCGACGCCCTTGAAGACGGCTTCATACGCGTGGTGTACGTCGTCTCCGTAGGGTTGGATGATGTGCAGGTTCATGCGGGCCTGATCGCAGAACGAGCGGAAGAAATGTTCCACGATGCCCAAATCGAAATCGCGTATCTTCTTTTTCCGATTGGCGATCTTGTACACGAGGAACGGCCGCCCGCCGAGATCCACGGCGACCTGTGCCAACGCGTCGTCCATCGGAAGCAAACTGTATCCATACCGCGCGATCCCTTTGCGGTCGCCCAGCGCATCCGAGAGGGCTTTGCCCAACACGATCCCGACATCCTCGACCGTGTGATGATAATCCACCGCCAAGTCGCCCTCGGCATTCAAAGTCAGATCGAATAAGGCGTGCTTGGTCAGCAGCTCAAGCATATGATCAAAGAACGGGATGCCGGTTTCAATCTCGTACCGGCCCGCGCCGTCGAGTTTGAATGTTCCGGAAATCCGAGTTTCGGTTGTATTTCTACCTATTCTTGCGGTTCTCGCACTCATGGCGATTGAGCATACGCGGAGCCCCGACGCCGTCAATAGCAATGATTGACACCCGCGCGCGCCGGTCGTACATAATTCCATCAACCATTCTTCCGCCGCCCCCGTAGCTCAGCTGGACAGAGCGTCGGATTCCTAATCCGAAGGTCGCGCGTTCGAACCGCGCCGGGGGTACCAGGTTATTTGTTGATTTTCGATTTTTTTGATGGCTGGCGTACAAGCAGTGGACGTGTAAGAATCAGGCCTCATGGCTGACAAGGACACAAGCAAGCCGACGTTTGCCGTACTCGGGACCGGCGCGCTCGGCGGATACTACGGGGCGTGCCTGCACCGGGCCGGGTACGAGGTGCATTTTCTGTGCCACACCGACGGGCCCCACATCCGCGAACACGGGTTGCGCGTGGAATCGGAAGGGCGCTGGGCCGAGACCTTGCGGGTGCCGGCCTATGACGACGCACGGGATATGCCGGCGGTCGATGTGGCCATGGTCACACTGAAGACCACCGATAACCACGTCCTGCCGACCATACTCCCGCCGGTGATGAAGTCGAACGGGGTCGCCCTGGTCCTGCAGAACGGACTCGGCGTGGAGGAACAGGTCGCGGAAATCGTCGGCGCCGATCGGGTGATCGGCGGATTGTGTTTTCTATGCTCCAACAAGATCGGTCCCGGCCATATCAAGCATCTTGATTACGGCAAGCTCGTGTTCGCGGAATTCACGGCGGACGGCACGCCGGGCGGTATCACGCCGCGCTTGGAACGCGCGGCGACGGTATTCGCCGACGCGGGCCTTCCGATCGAAACCACGGATCATCTGCGGCGCGCGCGCTGGATGAAACTGGTGTGGAATATCCCCTACAACGGGTTGTCGGTAATCCTGCAGGCCACGACGGATCGCATCATGAACACGCCCGCCACCCGGGAGCTGGCGCAACAACTGATGCGGGAAGTGCTTGACCTGGCGGAGGCGGACGGATGCCGTATTCCCGTAGCGTTCATCGACGACATGATGCGGGCCACGGACCGTATGGAGCCCTACAAGACCAGCATGATGCTGGACCATAAGCGGGGACGCCCGCTGGAAATTGAGTCGATGTACTCGCTCCCCTTGACGGTCGGGCGAACCCGCGGGATGGCTGCGCCCCGCATTGAAGCGCTGGAAAAGCTACTGCAATACCTTGCAACGAATACACGCCGTAGCGGCGACAAATAAGCGAGTATTGACTTGTCCCGGAATAGCCGCCCGCTTACTTATATAGGCGGGTGTAGCTGCGTTATCTGAACAACCGTCGCTTTAGCACCAACTCACCATGAAGAAGAATCGTCAACGTGAGGCCCTTCGCGCCAGGGAAGATACGTCCCGGGATGACACGACAAATCACGTTGGCTCGCCCGGGTCGCCCCCCCACGAAACCCCGCGACGCGAATCGGAAGAAGCGTTGCAGGCAAGCGAGGCGCGTTATCGCGCGCTGGTGGAAGACGCCACTGAATGTGTATGCCGCTGGCTGCCCGACACCACGCTGACCTACGTCAATAAAGCCTATTGCCACTATT
>SKZA01000330.1 GCA_007127595.1 Kiritimatiellia bacterium | reverse complement strand
GCTGATGATGGCCTTGCCGGAACGGATCTTCGGCATCATGTCCAATTTCGTCCTGCTCGCTGTTCCGTTTTTCATTTTTATGGGCACAATGCTCGAAAAGTCCCGCCTCGCGGAAGATCTGCTGGAAACAATCGGTCTGCTTTTCGGGCCGATCCGGGGCGGCTTGGCGTTGGCCGTGGTGTTCGTCGGGACCTTGTTGGCCGCCGCCACGGGCGTGATCGGGGCGTCTGTCGTGGCCATGGGACTGATCTCGTTGCCGGTCATGTTGCGCTACGGCTATTCGCCCACCATTGCGACCGGTGTGATTTCCGCTTCCGGCACGCTCGGCCAAATCATTCCGCCCAGCGTTGTGCTCGTTGTGCTGGCCGACCAAATGGGCGTATCGGTCGGTGACCTCTTCATTGGGGCGCTGACGCCGGGCCTGATCCTGGCCGGCGCGTTTGCCATGTTTGTGACCGGTGTGTCGTTTTTCAAACCCGACATTGCACCCGCCCTGCCGCGCGAGGTCCGCAACGCCGTGCCTCGCGGCACGCTCCTGCGTCGTGTCTTTCGCGTCATGATCCCGCCACTCGCTCTCATCCTCATCGTGCTTGGCAGCATCTTCGCAGGAATTGCGACCCCCACCGAGGCCGGCGCGCTGGGCGCGCTCGGGTCGATTATCATCGTCATGCTTTCCGGTCGCTTCAGTCTCATCGCCCTGCGCGAGACCATGGAATCGACCATGCGTCTCACGGCCATGGTGATGATTCTACTGATCGGCTCCACCGCCTTCGCCCTCGTATTTCGTGGCTTGGACGGGGATGTCTGGATTCACGACCTACTCACCAACCTCCCCGGCGGCGTCATCGGCCTGCTGATCATCACGAACCTGACCATTTTCACGCTCGGCTTCTTTATCGACTTTTTCGAGATCGCGTTCATTGTCGTACCGCTGCTCACCCCTGTCTTTCATGCCATGGGCGTGGATCTGGTCTGGATCGCGGTCATCATTGCCATGAACCTCCAAACGTCTTTCCTGACGCCGCCGTTCGGGTTCGCTTTGTTCTATCTACGCAGCGTCACGCCGCCATCCGTCAAGACCACCGATATGTATCGCGGTGTGATTCCGTTCATCATCATTCAATTGATCGTGCTGGTGCTGGTGCTCTGTTTCCCGCAACTGGTGACGTGGTTGTTGTAGTAACCACTGTGCCCGACGCTGTAGCCCCCCGCCGTTTCACCAAGCCCTCTTTATATGGGGAACACACCGAATGGGATCCGCAAACAGGGTGATACCTGGTTCGCATACGCTTTCATCAACCAAGGTCATTTCCCTCAGGGTGACCCGTTTTGGCGATGCAGGAATGAAAAGCATCAGGAATGGACCTTGTCATGCCGAGCTTGCCGAGGCATCTTGGAATCGCGCCAACCCGCCTTGACGCTGTGCCGGTGTATATAACGCGTGTCTGCGCCGGCGTGAGACCCCTCGACTCCGCTCGGGGTGACCCGTGGTGCTTGCTGCGAGCCTCCACAACACAGCCGATAGTCCAGCCACCGCACCCGCCCTATTCCAGCGCCTCGCGGTCCGCTCGCGCTCGTTCGTTGTCGCCCAACGCCTCGTAAGCGCGCGCGCGCCGCTGCAATGCGTCCCGCGTCTGAATCCCGCGTTCGATGGCGCGCGTATAATCCTCCAGCGCCCCCTCGTAATCATTGAGCGCAAATCGAATGTTGCCGCGCAGCATCGGGAGAGACGGATGTTCCGGATTCAAACGGGCGGCGCGTTCACAGGCCGCCAAAGCCTTATCGAATTCTCCGCGGTGTTCATGGATGCGCGCGAGGTTGAGGTGTGGCTCGATCATTCGCGGGTTGATTTCAGTCGCGCGCTGGAAATCCGCCGCAGCCGCGTCGAGTTGAGCCTGCCGCATAAGTATGCTGCCCCGATTATTATAGGAAGGCGCATGCGCAGGATCCGCTTGCAGGGCCTGCTCATAGAGGCTCAGCGCCCGCCTGCGCATGTCCATAAGCTCATATGTCAGGCCCAGTTGATAGTAGGCATTCGCATGATCGGGTTTCCCGGCGATCACCATGCGGAAATCGCTTACAGCAGCCGTGAGATCGCCCAATTGACGTCGTGCAACGCCGCGGTTGACGTACGCGTCGACATATTCCGGATTCGCCTCGATGGCGCGGTCATAGTAATAGAGGGCTTGATCCCAACGGCCATGGCGCGCGTGAATAGAACCTTGGTTCATGAATCCGAGCACATGATTCTCCTGAATATCGAACGCACGTTCGAAATCCTTCTCCGCCTCTTCGTGTCGACCCAGCGCGAGGAAAATCGAACCGCGAACCTGATAGGCTTCCAGCCGGTCCGGCGCCCGGGCGATCACGCGATTCAGGATTTCCAATGCCTCGTCCAACTGATCCTGGCCGCGCAATAAGTTTGCGTACAAGGTCAAGGCCCAGGGATCGTTCGGGTCCACTTCCAACGCCCGCTCGTAAAGGCGCCGCGCTTCAATAATTTGATATTCCCGCTCATGCAGGAGCCCCAATGCACACAGCACATCGACGCGCGTATCGTCGATCTCGATGGCGCGTTGAAAGTCCCGTTTTGCCGCCGCATATTCCTGTCGCCGTTCATAAACGCGTCCGCGTCCATACCATGCTTCGAGCAATGTGTCATTGAGCCGAATGGCGCGCGCGTAGTCGTCCATGGCGCGGGTTGTCTGGCCGCGTCGCGCGAACATTTGCGCGCGGCCGACGTAGGACTCCGCCTGATCGGGATTCAGCTCGATTGCGCGCTGATAGTCATCAAAGGCGCGGTCATAGTCCTCAAGCGCCACATAGAGGTTGCCACGGTCATGATAGGCGACAGCCATCATCCGAGCCGTCATGCGCACCCTGTTGATCAGTTCGGTATAGAGCCGGATGGCCTCCCGCGTTTGGCCTTCTTCCGCCCGTTGCCGCGCCTCGCGCAACCGGGGAATGACCTCCCCCTCCTCCCTTTGGGCCGTTTGTGTGGCCGCTGCGTGCGGAGCAAGGAGAAGCGCGCAGAGGATGCAAACGAAACACCCCGCGCGGATCAGTCCGGCGGGGCGATTTCGCAAATTGCGCATGTACGAGCTGCGCTTAGAAGGAATAGGAAACCTTGCCGCGGATAGTTTCGTTGAGGTCACTGTTCGTCGCCGTGCCACCATGCACTGTGAAATGCAGCGCGCGCGTAGCCTTGTAGTGCATGCCCGCCATGAAAATGATGGGATGACGGTCTTCGCGGAAACCAAACTCATCTACGACATTCTTTTCGCGGGACACTTCTATTTCCGCAATAAGCGAGAATCGCCT
>SKZA01000343.1 GCA_007127595.1 Kiritimatiellia bacterium | reverse complement strand
TCAAGGAAATCCTGGAACGCCTCTGGTGGAAACTCGACCTCGCCCTGGAACCGGACGACGTCTATTACTCCGCGCTTATTGCCGTCATGCACGCCGCGCGCGCCGGTTGCACCACCATCATCGATCACCACGCCTCCCCTTCCTGTTCCGAAGGCAGCCTGGACCTCATCGAAAAGGCCTTCCGCGAAGTCGGACTGAGCGGCTGCCTCTGCTACGAAGTCTCCGACCGCAACGAAAAGGGCGAAGGCATCGCTGAAAACGAAAGATTCATCAAGAAATGCCAGGCGTCAAATGACGACCAGATCACCGCGCTCTTCGGGCTGCACGCCCTGATGACCTTGAGCACCCCGACGCTCGATAAATGTTCCGAAATCGCGCACGCCCTCGGCGCCGGATTCCACGTGCACGTCGCAGAAGCGGAAGTGGACGTGCAGGTCACGTTCGAACGCTATCAGCGCCGGATCATGGATCGTTTTCTCGATTTCGGCATCCCGAGCCCGCAGACGATCTTCGTGCACGGCATTCATTTTGAAGCGCGCGAAATGGACCTGCTCAAGACCACCGACTCGATTCTCGTCAACAATCCCGAATCCAATATGAACAATGGATTGAGCGTCACGCCCATCCTCGAATTGCTCTCGCGCGGCGTGTTGGTCGGGATCGGCACAGACGGCATGTCTTCGCACATGATTTCGCAGGCGCGCGCCATGTACCTGTTGCAGCGTACCTACCGCCGCGACCCGCGCGTCGCTTTCGGAGAGGCGGCGGAAATTCTGCTCAACAACAATCGCGCCATCTGCGAACGGCTGTTCAAGGAACCGCGCGGCATGCTGGCCCCCGGCCATCTCGCCGACGTGATCATCCCGGAATACGTGCCGTTCACTCCGCTCAACGCCAACAACTTCTACGGGCACATGCTCTACGGGTTAAGCTTCGCGCGCGTCGCCACCACCATCGCGCGCGGCAACGTCATTGTCGAAAACGGACACATGGCCGGCGTGGACGAAGAAGAAGTACGCGCCAAGTGCGTGGAGCGCGCCAAGGCCCTCTGGTCCCGGATTCACTGATCCTTCCAATCGTTGGAAGAAAATCGGGCGGATTTTCCAATCGTTGGAACTTTTGAAGCACACTTTTCCAGTCGTTGGAAAATTTTGGGCGTATTTTTCCAATCATTGGAAGATTTCGGTCGATTTTTTCCAATCGTTGGAAGAAAAATCACACCGGTTTTCCAATCGTTGGAAAAGTCGGCAAGGCGGGCGCCTTACACCCGTGCAGTCCTCGCGTTCATTTGCGTCTATTCGCGGTTCATCTTCGCGCGCGCATGGCGCGTTGCGCTTCGCGGTCGGCGGTCTTGCGTTTGATATCCTCCCGCTTGTCCACCGTATGCTTGCCCTTGCACAGGCCGAGCTCGATTTTGACACGGCCCCGCTTGAAATACGCGCGTAACGGAACAAGCGAATGCCCTTTGATCGCGGTCTGACCGAACAGCCGCTTGATCTCGCGCCGATGCAACAGGAGCCGGCGTGGACGTACCGGGTCGTGATTGTGCACGTTGCCGTGATCGTACGGATTGATGTGTACGCCATGCAGCACGACGTCGCCCGATTTTTCGAGACGCGCGTAGCCTTCGGCGAGATTCAGGTTGCCCTGCCGGATGGATTTGACTTCCGTCCCACGCAACTCGATCCCCGCTTCGAGCTTGTCGAGAACGTGGTAGTCGCGATGGGCCTTGCGATTGGTGGCAATCGGTTTGTGTGCTTCAGCGGACATGACAAGCCTTACCCACGCTTTATGCCTTCTCCGTAGCTCCCATTTCCAATGGGAGCATCAGAAACAACCGCCATATCGCTTGATTGTTCAGGGACGACACGGCTTGCCGCGCCGTAGCGCAGCGAAGGCGGGAGGTCGTCCCTCCAGCCATCTGCTATTGTTCACTGGAGGGACGGGCTCCTGCCTGCCCGCCTCCGGCGGGTCCCGTCCGAACGTCGGGAGAAGCGGCTTTCATCCCACAAGAACGACACCCGACACGCGTTTTATAGCGTGATGACGTTGCCTTCGCTGGACGAGGTATCGCCCTTGAAGGCGATTTCCGCAGTGAGTTTGCCTTCCGCAATCTCCTTCAGCGCGATGTCCAGGAAAGGCGTCTGCGGAGTGTCCGGCTTGAGCAACGGACGCTGCCCGCGAATCAATTGGCGAACGCGCCGCGCGACCACGTTGATCAACAACGGGACGTTGGGAATCCGGTCTTTGGCTGCTTCAAGATGCTTCGTATTCAAGGGGTTCCTCCACAGGGATGACAAAATATGAGCGGGGCACTATAGGTGCCCCGCTCATAGGTGTCAACCGGCATTTGCCGGGATTTATTAGTACATGCCGCCCATACCGCCCATGCCACCCATATCCGGGGCGCCGGCGGGAGCCGCCGGTTCCTTCTCCGGAATCTCGGTGACCATGCATTCGGTCGTAAGCAACAGCGCGGCGATACTGGACGCGTTCTGCAGGGCGCTACGCGTCACCTTGGTCGGGTCGATGATACCCGCCTTGACCAAGTCCGTGTATTCGCCCGAGGCCACGTCGTACCCGTTGTTGCCCTTGGACTTCTTGACTTCCTGCAGCACGATGGCGCCTTCAATACCGGCATTCCGGACGAGCTGCGCCAACGGCGCTTCGCAGGCACGGCGCACGATTTCCACGCCGATCGCCTCATCGCCTTCGGCTTTGACTTCGTCCAGCTTCGACTGGCACCGCAGCAACGCGACGCCGCCGCCGGGGACGATCCCCTCTTCCACGGCCGCACGGGTTGCATGCAACGCGTCCTCGACGCGCGCCTTCTTTTCCTTCATCTCGGTTTCCGTCGCCGCGCCGATGTTGATCACCGCCACGCCGCCGGCGAGCTTCGCCAGGCGTTCCTGGAGTTTCTCGCGGTCGTAGTCCGAGGTGGTCTCGTCGATCTGACGGCGGATCTGTTCGATGCGCGCCTTGATATCCGAGGTCTTGCCGGCGCCTTCCACGATCGTCGTGTTTTCCTTGGTGATCGTGACGCGCTTCGCGCGGCCCAGATCCTCCAAGGTCACGTTCTCGAGTTTGATGCCGAGATCCTCGGTCAGGCAACGACCGCCTGTCAGGATCGCGATGTCTTCGAGCATCGCCTTACGACGATCGCCGAAGCCCGGCGCCTTGACGGCGCACGCCTGCAAGGTGCCGCGAATCCGATTGACCACCAGCGTGGCCAGGGCTTCGCCTTCCACATCTTCCGCAATGATCAGGAGCGGACGACCGGCTTTCGCGATGTTCTGCAAGAGCGGCAGGAGATCCTGCAGGTTC
>SKZA01000216.1 GCA_007127595.1 Kiritimatiellia bacterium | reverse complement strand
TCGCCGGATGACAAGGTGGCCAAACGACAGGACCTCCAAAAACACTTCACGGAAAAGAGCGAAAAGATCCATGCCGTGGACCAGTTGATTCGCGCCTTTTGCGTGTACGAGCGCGATGTCGAATACGTCGTGCAGGACAATCAGGTCATCATTGTCGATGAAAATACCGGACGCCTCATGCCGGGCCGTCGATGGAGTGACGGGTTACACCAAGCCGTTGAGGCCAAAGAAGGCGTCAAGATCGAACGGGAAACACAGACGCTGGCGACCATCACGATTCAGAACTACTTTCGTATGTACGACAAGCTGGCCGGCATGACCGGTACGGCGGAAACCGAGGCGGACGAGTTTCATCAGATCTATAAGCTGGACGTGACGGTGATCCCGACGAATCGCCCGGTCCGTCGGGTGGATAACAACGACCAGATCTATAAGACACTGCGCGAAAAGTATAACGCCATCATTGAAGAAATTCGCGATTGTCACGAACGGGGACAGCCGGTGTTGGTCGGCACGATCTCCGTGGAAACGTCGGAGTTGGTCAGCCGCATGCTGCGCCGCGAGAATATTCCGCACAACGTATTGAACGCCAAGAACCATCAACGGGAAGCCGAAATTGTCGCGCGCGCGGGTCAACAAGGCGCGGTTACCATCGCCACGAACATGGCCGGCCGCGGTACGGATATCAAGCTGGGCGAAGGCGTGGTCTATCTGCCCCGCGACGTCATCCTTTCCGACCTGAAGCTTGCAGATAAATACGATGACAAAACGTTGCTCGACGTCTTGCTCGAAAAGCCTTGCGGGCTACACGTCATCGGCACGGAACGACATGAATCCCGGCGTATCGACCGTCAGTTGCGCGGTCGTTGCGCGCGTCAAGGGGACCCCGGCTCGTCCCGATTCTATGTCTCCCTCGAAGACGATCTCATGCGCCTGTTCGGTTCCGACCGTATTTCGCGCATCATGGAGAAGCTCGGGATCGAGGAAGGCGATGTGCTTGAACATCCTTGGTTGAACCGCTCGATCGAGCGGGCGCAACGCCGCGTTGAACAGCAGAACTTCTCCATTCGCAAACGCACGCTCGAATACGATGACGTGATGAACACGCAGCGCGAAATTATCTACGGTTTCCGTCGCGAAATATTGGAAGCGGAGAATCCGCGCGAACAACTGTTCGATATCATCGAAGAAGTCATTCATGGCAAGGCGGTGGAAGCGGTTGCCGGACTCAACCCCGACAGCGAGGAATCACTCAACGATTTTGTGCATTGGGCGAACACGACCTTCCCGATCGGGGTCACGTCGGATGATCTGCGGCCTAAATGCCTGTCGGCTGATGAACTGGCCGAGGACGTGCTCAAACGCGTGCAGGACGCCTACGCATTGAAAGCGGAATCGGAACACCAGGAAGCCTTGGTTTCACTCGAACGAATGATCATTGTCCAAGCCGTCGACGTGCATTGGCAGGAATACCTGCGCGGCATGGACGCCCTGCGACAGGGCGTAGGACTGCGCGCCTACGGGCAACGCGATCCGCTCGTCGAATACAAGCGCGAGGCGTACGATATGTTCGCGCAGTTGATGGACCGCATCAAAGCCGAAGTGGCCAACCGGATGTTCCGGTTTGCCACCTCCATGAATGCCTTTGAAACGTTTTTGGCCTCTTTGCCCCGTACGTCGGCGATTCATCGCGATGTATCCGCAATGGGGCAGGCGCGTGGCGCAGCGCAGGCGGCGCCGTCGCAGACCGGTTCCAATGCGGCCGCATTTGATTCCGCCGTACAGGCCGCGCCGCAACCTGTGCGACGCGATGAGCCGAAAGTCGGTCGTAACGATCCGTGCCCATGCGGGTCCGGCAAGAAGTATAAGAAGTGTTGCGGAGCAAAGTAACGGGTCAGGCCATGCATATCCGCCACCTGATTCCGGGTACGGCCGCCATCGTGAGCGGGTTGCTGCTGGCCACCGCTTTTCCGCCGCTGGAGTGGACGGAGGCCGCATGGATTGCTTGGGTCCCTTTGTTGCTGTCCCTGCCACGGGTCGCGCCGCGCACCGCCTTCTATCTGGGCATGGTCGCGGGGACGGTCTTTTGGCTCATATCCATCTTCTGGTTGACTCGTGTGACCTGGCCGGGCTGGGTGTTGTTGTCTCTGTATTGCGCGCTCTTTTCAGGTGGTTTCGCCTTCACGGCCGCCTGGTTGATGCGCGAATGGGGCGTCGACCGTTTCCGCGCGTCACTGGGGTTGATGGCCGTACTCCCGCTTAGCTGGGCCGGATTGGAGTTCTTGCGCTCCGTACTTTTCACGGGGTTCGCATGGAACGCGCTCGGCGTGAGTCAATATGCGCGGTTGAACCTCATCCAAGTTTCAGCCTGGACGGGCGTGTACGGTGTTTCCGCAGTGATCATGCTGCTGAATGTCGCCATTGCGTTGACATTGAACCGCTATGTGCGTGAAGGCCTGAGTGGGCGACGCCCTTGGCATCCGGAACTGATGGTGGCGTTCCTGGTGCTGGCCTTCGTTATCTTTTCGGGCGTACGCGTGTTACGGAACACAGAAGAAGCAGGAGCGACCCTGCGCTCCGCCGTGATCCAACCGAATATTCCGCAATACGAAAAGTGGACCAAGGAATTCGTCGACGACATCTATGAACGTTTAGCGACGCTGACGCAAATGGCCATACACGCCGGGGAACCGGACTTGGTGATATGGCCCGAGACCGCCGTACCGGATTATGTGCGGGAAAGCCGGCGCAGCTATGAGATGGTTCGTGATTTAGCCCGTCTGGGCGCGCCGATCCTTGTCGGATCCATGGATATCGCATGGGAGGACGAGGGCATCCCTCGGTATTATAACAGTTCAATGCTATTTGATGAACGCGGCCTTCTGGTCGAGACGTATGACAAGCAGCATTTGGTCATGTTCGGCGAGTATGTGCCGATGCAACGCTTTCTGCCGTTTCTTACCGCTATGACGCCGATTGAGGCCAGCTTCGATCCGGGCCGCGAGACTACGGTATTCGAGTTGGAAGAGCCGAACGTGACGTTCGCGGTACTGATTTGTTTTGAGGATACGGTGGCCCGGTTGGCCCGGCGCGCCGTACGGAAGGGCGCGCGGCTTTTGATCAATCAGACAAACGACGCGTGGTTCGAGGAAACCATCGCGTCATGGCAACAAATGACGCATTCGGTATTTCGCGCGGTGGAAAATCGCACGCCGGTGGTGCGCGCGGCGAATACCGGCGTATCCTGTGGAATCGATGCGTACGGACGCATACATGACGTCCTTGCGAATCCCGAGGGAAGTACCTTTGTGCCCGGCTTCAAAATCGTCC
>SKZA01000032.1 GCA_007127595.1 Kiritimatiellia bacterium | reverse complement strand
TTGAACCTTTTGTCTGGGATGGCGTGGCCCCGGACGAGCCGCAGGATCCTGCGAGCCTGCCGGACCCGACCAATGCACCGACCGTCTCGGCCGTGGCCGTCGTCGACGCCGCCTTGCAGGTGGAGTATGCCAATGAGCCGGATCAGCGGTTGCATGTGGTGGACGTAACGGACGATCTTGTGTCCGGTTTCCGTCACTACGGGCAACGACTGCCGTTCGCGGACAGCGGGGTGGCGTCCGCGGATATGATGGACGACGACATGCTGTTCATGCGTGTGCGCGCGGCACGACAAGAACCGTATCGCGGCGTGCGTTGGACGCCGAACCCCGTGCCCGAAACCGGAGCGACGGTGCGGATCTATTTTGAACAGCAGGATACCGTACTGGAAGGACATCGTGATGTGGGGATCGCGGGAAGTTTTACGGGATGGGGGCGTGTGCCCATGACGTTTGCCGGTAACGGACTCTGGTATCATGATGTCGTCGTGAATGAGGCTGATGGGAACAACTATTTCAAGATTCGGGACAACAACGACCTCTGGTATGCAACGTGGGGCGTGCCGCCGGATGGCAACTGGCCCTTGTATATGGGGGATCATCATGCGACATGGGCCCCTATGGAGCCCGTGGCCGGCGAAAGCTTTACCATCACCTATGACGCGGCCGGAGGGCCATTTGAAGCAGCGACCAATGTGTTTGCACATTCCGGTTTCGATGAAGGGTGGTCTGAGACCGCTGCCCGGCCGATGACCAACACGGTTGATATGATTTGGGTGACATCGTTTGTGGTGCCGACCAGTTATAATACGAGCGTCAACTTTGTCTTCACCGATGGAGATGGTGGATGGCATTCTGAAAACGATGAAGGCGGCCGCGCGTGGCGCGCCTTTATTGCGCCCGTCGAATGATGTCGTAGGGTATAGTATGTGGCAGGAGGAATGAACATGGTGACGAGTAAGCGGACATCCGGATTCACACTGATAGAGCTGATGGTCGTCGTAACCATCATCATTATTCTCGCCGCGCTGACGTATCCGATCCTGCGCAATGCGATCGAGAACGGACGGCGTGCAACCTGCCGATCGAATCTTCGCCAGATTGGCGCGGCGTTCTTCATGTTCGCCACGGACCACAACGGATGGTTGCCCGTTGTGAACCTCGTGCCCGGCCCGCCGGAAAACACGCTGGAATACCTCAATCGGAGAACGGTCGTTCCTGGCAACGCTCTGGTAGGGCAATGGCCGTTTCATCAGCATATCCTGATGCTTGCCGATTTGGGCTATGTGCAGGATCCCCGAAAATTCTGGTGTCCGAGCGACCATGTCAACGGGCCGGCGCTGAACGTGGATGTTTTTCCCGCCCCGACGTTCGACCCGGACGAGTTCAATAGTTTTGAGAACGTAAGTTACATGTACGTCGCCGGCTATAATCTACGCTCCTCGCGCGAAGATTTTTCGCGCGCGCCGCTTCTGGCGGATGAGTCCAATCAGATGGAACAAGGCAACCTGACGCCGGGCAATATGCCGGGATTTGATGAGCACGACAACCACGGGGCGAACTATCGGAACGTCTTGTGGCTCGACGGCCATGTGGTAGGCCTTGAGCATGAAGATGTGGGGAACGTGATCTTCGAACACCTCCAAAACACGGACATCCTCAACAGCATCGATTGATGGGGAGGCTACGCCGCGCCGCATCCCTCGCGCATGGCCCGCAAAACCCGTTGAGCGGTTGTGTGGGGATCAGCGGCGTTGAGCAGCGATCGGCCCATCACCAGATAATTGGAACCGCGCCGCACAGCTTCCTCCGGCGTTGCCACCCGTTTTTGATCCCCCTTATGCTCGCCGGCCAGGCGGATGCCGGGCGTGACCAGGACCGGGTCGGGCCCGAACGCCGTCCGCAGACGTTCCACTTCCTGCACCGAGCAAACCAAGCCGTCGATACCGGCGTCGAGCGCCAAGCGCCCCAACGCCTCCGCTTGCAGTTCAATCTGCCGCCCGATGCCGATCGCCTGCAGGTCGTCCTGCGACAGACTCGTCAATGTTGTGACGGCGATGAGGCGGGGCGCGGTTCCGGCCGTATTGCGCGCCGCGTCCGCAGCCGCTTCAAGCATCGCGCGGCCGCCTGCCGCGTGTACGGTCAGCAGGTCGACCCCGTGTCCGGCGGCCGCCCGTACGGCCGAGGCCACGGTATTCGGGATGTCATGCAGTTTCAGGTCGAGAAAAACGCGCTTATTGCGACCGCGCAACAGGTCGATAACGGTCGGGCCGGCGGCCGTGAATAGTTCCAGGCCGACCTTATACCAGCGGACCTCGTCCGGCAGTTGGTCGATGACGCGCTCGACCTGATTGGCCGACGGTACATCCAGCGCCACAATCAGTTCCGATTTCATTGTGTGCAGGGTAGGCGGAATTATCCGGTTGTCGATAGCGAATTGCGGTTGACTATTGGGAACCGCTTCCCTATGTTGGCCGGACTTTTTTATCCCGTACCGGGATGGGGATCGACTTTCCATGTCAAAGAAAACCTCTGAAATTGTCTGGCCTTGGCGCGCGACGCAAGAGACGCCGCCGCCCGCGCCGTCGCGGAAAGGGCCGTGGATTCAATTCACGGTCATGCTGTCTGTCGGCCTGCTATTTTACTTCGTTTTGGGGCACGCCATCATGGCTTATGTCCTGTGGGGCATCGCTACGTTGCTCTTGTCGGGCTTACTTTTTTTTGATGGTGTTCTTCGCGGATTTGAGAAGACGGGCCACTGGCTGGCGCACGGCATCGGCACGGGTGTGACATGGATCCTGCTGGTACCTTTCTTCTATATCGTATTTGGAGCGGGCCGACTGATTCTGCGTCTTCGGGGTAAGGACCCGATGCGCCGCCGTCTTGAGCCGGAGACGGAGAGCTATTGGACGCCGCACCAGAAACTGGACATTGAAGCCCGTTACCACCGCCAATTCTAATGCATATTCTTGGCATCAGCGCGTATTACCATGATTCGGCGGCCTGTTTGGTTCGTGACGGAGAGATTGTGGCCGCCGCTCAAGAGGAGCGCTTCACGCGAAAGAAGCACGACGCCAATTTCCCATTGAACGCCATCAAGTATTGTCTCGCGGAAGCGGGTTTGAAGGCCGGCGACACGTTGGACGCCGTCGCGTTTTACGACAAGCCGGTCCTGAAATTTGTCCGTATCCTGGAGACCTATTTCAGCACGGCGCCGAAAGGGTTGGAATCGTTTCTGATGGCCATGCCTTTGTGGTTGCGGCAGAAATTATGGATCCCATTGGAGATTGAGAGGGAAATCGAGAATCTCGGCCTGAAGATTCAGGACGACATCTATTTCCCCGAACA
>SKZA01000225.1 GCA_007127595.1 Kiritimatiellia bacterium | reverse complement strand
TTCTCGAGCATTTGCGGCACGTGATATCAGTGCGTCAAGAGACCTCACCTAAAGCGCCTGAAAACCTAAATGAGACACTCGCATTCCTGGACCGCAGAACGACTTACTGGATCAACAGCCTCGTTGTTGGCTCCGCCGTCTTCCTGCGAGACATGATTTCGCTTTCCCGTGGCGCTCTGAAGCCAACATCCATTCGCCTGGCTGATCCGAGTACGTTTGTACCGCTACGATCACCCGTTCTCACGATTCAGCGCAGCACGTCACGCTGATGTGAATTGCGTGTTCCATATGCCTTTCGTATAGTCCACGCACACGAGTCAAATACGGGAGGTGACATCATGCCTACAGGTCTATTCATGATCGGCGCTGCCGGCCGCATGGCGGCGGAGTCAACTAAGGCGCAAACCACGGGCGAACGAGCAGGTCGCATGGCCCAGTTGGTACGCACACAGAACGAGGCGATTCTGCGCGATGTCGAGCGCCTCTACATGATCACCGAAGCGTTATGGACTATCCTTAAGGAACAGCACGGCTATACGGACGAGGAATTGATTCACCGGGTAGAGGACATCGACCTGCGCGACGGCAAGCTGGACGGCAAAGTGGCTCGCAAACCCAACCCTCCCTGCAAACAGTGTAACCGTCCAATCATCGGCCGCCACGCCGTCTGCCTCTATTGCGGCGCACCCACCCGATTAAGTCCGTTTGATCGCTGAATAATCCACCGCGCGATGGGGACAGACACCTTGGCTCATGAAAGTGTCTGTCCCCCTACACGGGAAAACCGCCGAGGCGGATGGCCCCGACGGTTTTCCTGAACGTATCGTTCTGTTACTTGGCGGCGGCGTACAGTTCGCCAACCTTCTTCCAGTTCACCACGTTCCACCATGCCTTGATATAATCCGGCCGGCGATTCTGGTAGTTCAGATAATACGCGTGCTCCCAGACGTCCAAACCAAGAATCGGTTTGCCCGTACAATCATGAATCCCCTTCATCAAGGGATTGTCCTGGTTCGGGGTCGAGCAGACGCAGAGCTTTCCGTCATCCTTGACGCTCAACCACGCCCAACCGGAACCAAAACGAGTCGTCGCCGCATTCGCGAACTCTTCCTTGAAGGCGTCAAAGCCGCCCAAGTCCTTGTCAATGGCCGCGGCCAGGTCGCCTTCCGGCGCGCCACCGGCGTTCGGCCCGATCACCTGCCAGAACAGCGTATGATTGTAATGGCCGCCCCCGTTGTTGCGGACCGCCGTCCGGATGTCCTCCGGCACCGCTGAGAGGTCCAAAATAAGCTCCTCAATGCTCTTGTCCGCCAACTCCGAATGCTTCTCCAACGCATCGTTCAGCTTGCTTACATACGTCGCATGATGCTTTCCGTGATGAATCTCCATAGTCTTTGCATCTATATGCGGCTCCAAAGCATCCAGCGCATACGGCAGTTCAGGTAGTTTGTGTGCCATTTCTTCACTCCTTGTGGTTATGTAGTTGTTCCAGTCGAATTCGGCTACAGTATACTCATGACTTTACACTTGTCCACTGTCGCAGAAAACAGGTAGACCTAACACATGAATGACACGGCCAATAGCTTGTTCGCGAATCCAGCCTTTGTAAGCGCCTTCTTCGGCTGGCTCATCGCCCAAGCCCTCAAATTCCTGTTTCATTACATCAACAGCCGGCGCATCGACTTCTATATCTTCGTGAGCACGGGCGGCATGCCCAGTTCGCATTCCGCCATGGTAAGCGCCCTGGCCACCTCCATCGGCCTGACCGCCGGTTGGAACAGTCCGATCTTTGCCCTTGCGCTCGGCTTCGCACTGATCGTCATGTTCGACGCGCAAAGTTTCCGCCGCGCCGCCGGCCAACAAGCGCGCCTGCTCAATCAGATCGTCGAGCAACTCTTCAAGGAACATCACCTCTCCGAAGGCAAGCTCGTCGAGTTGCTTGGTCATACCCGCTATGAGGTGTTCTTCGGCATGCTGCTCGGCATCCTCATCGCCTTCTTCGTGCACGGAGTCATGACCTGAGTCGTCGCACCGCCCCCCGGCCCTTTATTTACAGGCTGTGCGCCACATTTAAGTATTGCCTTTTCCCATGTGCTCACTATCTTCGTTCGCGACTAGACCGAAGACGGATGAACCGTCCGGCGACATTGTCAGAAAAGAAATGCAGGAAAGGAAGACAGTATGGCCAAACCGAAGACGAAAACGCAGATCGTAGCCGACCTTGCCGAGGCGGGCGATATCACCAAGAAGCAAGCCGCCGCCATTCTCGAGAACCTCGTCGCACAAGCGTACAAGGGCGCGAAAGATGGATTTACCATTCCGGGTCTCGGCAAACTCGTCGTCGTGAAGCGTAAAGCGCGCATGGGCCGCAATCCGGCCACCGGCGAAACCATCAAGATCCCTGCCAAGAAGGTCTTGAAGTTCCGTATCGCCAAGGCTGCGAAAGATGCGATCCTTTAATTGATCAGCATCGCACGCTATATGAAATCGCGTCCGGAAACGGCTGCGATTTCTTTTTGCCATTCCGCCCAAACCGTTTACTCTTAATGCTCGTAGCAAGCGGATAAGATTTACTGAAGACAAGGAACACGCATGACGCAACCACTCATCAGCGAACTCTTGGCGAGCGCCAACCGGCCGCTCCTATCCTATGAGTTCTTCCCGCCCAAAGATGAGACGGGCATGGACACCCTGCAACGTGTTGCCGAGAAACTTTCATCCACACAACCCGATTTTGTCACCGTCACTTACGGCGCGGGCGGTTCCACCCGCGCACGCACACTGGAAGTCTGTGACCTCCTTGCAAAAACAGGCTTCAATCCCGTCATGCACCACCTCACATGCGTCGGCTCCAGTCGTGACGAGCTCGGTGAAGTTGTCGATGACATCTACAAGAAGGGCATCCGCAACATCATGGCCTTACGCGGTGATCCCCCGCGCGGCGAAACCCGCTTCCGCCCACATCCCGACGGCTTTGCGTATGCCGGCGACCTTGTGCGCTTTCTCAAGAAGAAGTATCCGGATATGTGCCTCGGCGTAGCCGGCTATCCGGAAGTCCATCAGGAAGCCCTTTCGCCGGAATCCGACCTCCTATACCTCAAGGACAAGGTCGACGCCGGAGGCGCCTTCGTCACCACCCAACTTTTTTATGAGAACAGGTGCTTCTATGACTTTGTCCGGAAATGCCGGGACTGGGGTATTCGCGCGCCGATCATCCCGGGGCTTCTCCCTCCCATCTCTCTCAAACAATTACGTCGGATGGCAACTATGTGCAAAGCCTCGCTACCCGACCGCCTGATTCGGGCCATGGAAAAGGCAGGCGACGATAAAGAAAAGATCGAAGCCATCGGTAT
>SKZA01000284.1 GCA_007127595.1 Kiritimatiellia bacterium | reverse complement strand
TGTCGGCGGCTATATCGGTGACATGCCGCACACGTGGGTCGGCTCCGACTTGGTCAATTCCGTGCGCGGCATGCTGGTCATGGAACGGAACGGCGCCCTGGAACTGTTGTTCGGGGTAACCGACGACTGGTTCGCGGACGGCGGCGACATCCGGCTCCGAGCCATGCCGACACAGTACGGCGCGCTCGACCTGTCGGCGGGCATGGACGGCGATACGCTCGCGGTCACGCTCGGCGGCACGTTGAAGAATCTGGACCACATCCAGTTGCGTTGGCCGCGCGATACCGCGCCCGCCGATGTGCTGGTGGACGGCGAGGCATGGACCGATTTCGATGAGCGAATCGCGCGCCTGCCCGCGGACGCCCGAAAGGTGGTGGCCACATGGTGAACCCGTTCGACAGATTCCTGTGGGGCGCGGCCACGTCCTCGTATCAGATCGAAGGCGCGTGGGAGGAGGACGGGAAAGGGGAATCGATCTGGGACCGGTTCGCCCATACGCCCGGCCGGATCAAGGACGGCAAAACCGGCGACGTCGCCTGTGACCATTATCATCGCTGGAAAGACGACGTGGCCCTCATGCGCGAAATCGGATTGCAGGCCTCCCGCTTTTCCATCGCCTGGCCGCGCATACTCCCGCAGGGACGCGGCGCGGTCCATCAGGCGGGTCTGGACTTCTACGGCCGGCTGGTCGATGAACTCTTGAAGAGCGACATCGCGCCTTTCGTGACGCTGTATCATTGGGATTTGCCCCAGTCATTGCAGGACAAGGGCGGCTGGCCGGCGCGGGATACCGTGGACGCGTTTGTCGAATACAGCGATGTCGTAACGCGCGCGCTGGGCGATCGGGTGAAGCATTGGATCACACATAACGAACCGTGGTGCGCGTCGGTGCTGGGTCAACTCGCCGGGGTGCACGCACCCGGATCGAAAGACGCGGACGAAGCGCTTCGGTCGGCGCATCATCTCTTGTTGTCGCACGGCGCGGCCGTGCCCGTTATTCGCGCGAACAGTCCGGACGCGGAAATCGGCATCACGCTCAATCTCATTCCCGCCGTGCCGGCTTCGCGCAGCGCCGCCGATTTGGACGCGACCCGGTATTACGACGGACACATCAATCGCTGGTTTCTGGATCCGCTCTACGGACGGGGTTATCCCGGCGACATGATTGCCGATTACCGTCGTAAAGGGTTCGTGCAAGGCGAGGATCTGGCCTTTGTACAGGACGGCGATTACGCGACCATGGCCGCGCCGTGCGACTTTCTGGGGGTCAACTACTACATGCGCGAGATCTGCCGGTCGCACGACGTGCCCGAAGAGGAGAACGAGCCGCGCCTGATCCAGGCGCCCGGCCCGGAAACGCGGACCGACATCGGTTGGGAAGTCTATCCTGACGGATTGTTCGACATCCTGTACCGGGTACACAGCGGGTACCGGCCGCCGAAACTGTACGTGACCGAGAACGGATGCAGTTACGGCGACGCGCCGGACGCCGAAGGGCGCGTGCGCGACGAACGGCGCATCGCGTATCTTCGGGATCATTTCGCGGTCGCGCAACGGGCCGTGGAACAGGGCGTACCGTTGGCGGGCTATTTTGTGTGGTCGTTGATGGACAACTTCGAGTGGGGCGAAGGCTACACGCAACGGTTCGGCATCATCTGGGTCGATTACGAAACACAGGAACGTATCCTCAAAGATAGTGCGCACTGGTACGCCGACTTCATCCGCTCCACGCCGATACGTCTGGATTCAGCAGGGTGACGCGGGCGTCCCGCCGATTACCCCCTCTGATGTTGATCCCGTTGTCGAATACAAGTTCAGCGTGAGTGCCATGGGGGCCCGGCGACTGTTTGTGGCGCTACGACGGCTACATCGACGCGGAGCATGAGGAGCGGTAAGCCCGCTGCGCTTGTGTCTGGATGGCTTTTCGTGTAGTAAATCATGCAACAGCATGGTTGCCCCAATCGTACATCCTGAATATGAAGCGCTGAAGCGGGAAGTCGCCAACTTGCGCGATGAGGTGGCGCATGCGATGGAGGGGCTGAATCATCTCCGTGAAGCCAAGCCGGTCCTTCTGGCCCTGTACCGACAGAAGATCGGAGAGCTGGAGCTTCAGTGCCTCGAGGCCAAGTGCCGGGCCGAATGGTTCCGCCGGTACGTGGAACAAGTCCGGTCCATGCAGGCCAAGACGCTGCCCATGGATACAGCCGCGATTGAAGACCAGCTAAACACTGAAATGGCGGGGTTCTGGCAAAAGCTACAGGACATGGCGGACGAGAACGCCAAGGCGCAGGATGTCCTTTCGCATTTGGTCCCGCCCGAGAAGGTCCACGCCATCCGGGATCTCTTCCGCCGTATCGTCAAACGCCTCCACCCCGATGTGAATCCCGAGGTTGGCGACCGCGAACATTTGCTTCTACGCAGGGCACAAGAAGCCTACGAGCGGAGTGATCTGGACGAATTGGAAGCCATCGCCGACTCCTTGGCTGGCCTTTCGCCGGAACAGGCCATGCCCGATGCCCAAACGGCCGTTCAGCAAGAACGCGACCGCCTTCAAAAGGTCTTTGCTGGATTACTGGATAAGATTGAGAAGCTGGAGGCGCAGTCGCCCTATAATTTGAAGGATAAGCTGAAGGACGAAGCGTGGATTGCAGAGGAGCGAGTACGGCTTGAGAAGGAGCTGAAGGCTTGGAGTCAGAAGGTTCGACTCTTTGAAGATCAACTGAAAGAGCTCTTGGGAGACGGATATGCCCAAATCCGATTTGGTCAAAATTGATCCCGAAATGATGGCGCTGGTGCGCGGCCTTTTAGATGGCAAAGGGGGCCTGAAGCCTTTTGTCCGCGAAATCATGCTGATCGAATGCCATGTGGCCGGCACAACCCACGTGGAAATTGAAGCCGTCGAGCCGGATCTGCAGCCCGATTCTCTCCTCCACCTCAAGCGGGACCCCCAAAACGAACATGACCCGAAGGCCATTGCCATATTCGATGATAAAGGCCGCCGAGTCGGTTATGTCCCGCAGGCCAAGAACGAGGCGCTCGCCAATCTCATGGATGCGGGCAAGCTGCTGTTCGGGAAGGTGGACCGGAAAGAGTGGAAAGGCAAATGGCTGCGCCTGAATGTGCGGGTGTTCATGCAGGATTGAGGAAGAAGAAATTCGCAACACCACCGATTGTAAGCATATTGCGTCGAATCCTCCACTATTTCTCTGTCCCTCTCCCGCTTTCTGTCAGTCCGACACCCCCTCACGTTAACGGAGGGCGGGTTTGCAACCCGCCGGCATGCGGGCTGGAAGACAATCCGCCGCACGACACAAACGAAATGATTCGACTACGTCCCCTGTGCCATCCGGCGCGCGAGGCGGGGCGTG
>SKZA01000393.1 GCA_007127595.1 Kiritimatiellia bacterium | reverse complement strand
TACCCGTTAGTGCGCATCGTTCTGATTGCCTTGGCCTTCCTGGCGGGGGTTGAGCTTTTGTTATGGGTTACCGGCTTGGGCAAGCCAGACCGATTGCTGTCTGAAATCGACTACAACGGCCAGCGGTATTTCACATCCAATCCCGAGTATGTGAAACGCTTTTTTCAGCGATCCAGCGTGCCGGCGCCACAACCGCTGTGGATTTCCGCCGAGAAACACCCGGACGTCAAGCGTGTGGTTCTGATGGGCGAATCCGCCGCGGCTGGTTTCCCCATGATGGGCTACAATCTCGCCCGTTTGGTGCAGGTAATATGGGATGAGCGTTTCCCCGAACAGCGGGTTGAAGTGGTCAATCTTTCGGTCGTGGCCATTAACTCACATATCCTGCGCCTGTTCGCTCGGGAATCGATGGCACTGGAACCCGACATGATCGTGCTGTATGCGGGACACAACGAAGTGATAGGTCCTTTCGGGCCGGCTTCCCGATTTGGCCAGGTCCGGGGAATCGGTTCGCTGGCCAGGCTTGTTGACGCCATTCGCGACACCCGTACAGGGCGCGTCGCGGATAGGGCGGCTCAAAGGATTTCTGCACGGATCATGGACAGGGATGATCGCGTCTGGAAAGGTCTGGACGAGTTTCAGGGTGTCTCCATCGCACATGATGACCCTGTTCTTGACCGTATGGTGCATCACGCCGAAGCCAATTTTCGCGACATCATCGAACGGGCGCTGTCCAAGAAGGCCGAGGTCCTGGTATGCATCCCGGCGGTAAACCTGAACGACTGGCCCCCGCTCGACAGCGAACCTTCGGCCTACGGGGTTGAAGAGGTACTGAAGGCTCAGGAGGCGGGAGATGTGGCCCATCTTCGTTCTGCCCTGCCCATTTATAAGGCCGCGCAGGTCCGGGAAGCGCAAGCGGATATGGAGCGCGCGTGGCCGTTATATCGGCTCGCCTGTGACCTCGACCTGAAACGACTGCGTGCAGACAGCCGGATCCGGGATATTCAGCGCACGATGATTACACGCTATCCGGAAGACGTCGGGATGGTGGATGCCGACCAATGGCTGCACGAGGAGAATCCCGTGTTCAGCGGAGGCAGGGAGTACTTCCTTGAGCACGTGCACCTCACGTTTGCCGGGCGCGTGGCCGTGGCCGCCCTGATCGTGGACGGCATGGCCACGATGTGGGGATTGCAGCATTCCGACGATCCCGGTTTGGATCCGGAAATCTGGTGGGCCCGATTCCCCGAGATGTATGAAATTGCGCGAGAGCGAACGTTGTTCACCCCTTACGACGAGACGGAAATGTGGCGGCGCGCCGGCGATCTTTTGACCATGAGGATATTCGCGAATTCCCTAGGACTTACCGAGCGCAAAAGGGATATGGCCGATCAATTGAAGCGCTTGGGATCGAGCGCGCGGGACGAATGGCATGTTGAGCGACTGACTGAAATCTATCGAAGGGCTTCGGAAAAGAATGCCGACGACCCTCTCCTTCATTTCACGGCCGGGCGTCTGTTCGGCATGCTTCAAGACTATGGTCGCGGGCGCGAGGCTCTGGAACGCGGGTTTGCCCTGCAACCCAACCATCGCGTTGCTCGTCTCAACCTAGCGCGACTTGAAGTGTTGTCGGGCGATACCCGCCGCGCCCGGGACGCGCTGGCCGAACTGAATCGCTTCGATCGCGGGAGGGCCGGCGTCGCCCTTATTGAAGCCTCCATGGCTCTTCATGAAGGGATGACGAACCAAGCCATCAGCCATTTGCAGGAGCATCTGGATATGACGCCCCGAGATATCCCCGCCTGGGAACAATTGATTGTGCTGCAGGAGCAGAGCGGCGACTCGTCGGGCGCAGCCCGAAGCCGGGCACGTGTTACGGAGCTCCGGCCATAATGCGCAAGGGTTAATCCTTTTGATTTTCCGGGCCGTCTATGCTACTTGCGTTCAACATGATGAGGGCACACATACTGGCACGCTGGCTACTCCCCCGACTGTCGCTCGCTGTTCTAGTTCCCGCGCTGCTTCTGACGGGAACAGAAATGGGTATGCGGCTTGCAGGCTTCGGTTATCCCACCTCATTCTTTATGAAGGCCCAGGTGGACGGCAAGGCGGCATGGGTGAACAATCCGTTCTACGGGTATCGCTTCTTCCCCCCTGATCTGGCCCGAAATCCGCCTCCCCTGGTCATCAGTAAGGTTAAACCGGACAACGTGGTACGAGTCGTCGTGTTGGGGGAATCGGCGGCACTGGGAGACCCCATTCCCTCTTTCAGCGCCCCGCGCATTCTTGAGAAGATGCTGAATGAGGCGGAGTCTCCGCAGCGATTCGAAGTGATTAACGCCGCCATGACCGCGATTAACTCGATCATCATCGCCGATATCGCCACCGAGCTGGGTCGATTGGAACCGGACGTGGTCATTCTATACATCGGCAACAATGAAGTCGTGGGCCCTTATGGACCGGGCAGCGTTTTTGGCGCGGGCCGACGAGTCTGGCTGACGTCGCTGCGCGTCCGGCTAACGCGGTTGAAATTAAGTCATGTGTTACGCGCAACCCAAGGATGGGCTTCGGCATCTGGGAGAAGCGACCGGCGGTTCGGGATGCATCTCTTCGACGCCAACAGAGTGCAAGGCGCGGATCCGCGCCTTGATGTCATGTATGGCGCCTATGAGAATCGGTTGGCCGCAATAATCAACTCTGCTCGCACCGTCGGCGCCGACGTCATACTTTGTACGATGGCTGTCAACTTGGCCGCGAACGGCCCCTTCGGTTCGGCGTGGAACCCTGATTTGGATGCGACCATGCAGCGCACGTGGCTCAGCGAATTCGAAAGCGGGAAACACGCCCAGGAGCGCGGTCGACACGAGGAGGCACTGCGGCATTTTGGCGCCGCCGCGGAGGTTGATGACGGCCACGCGGAGCTGGTGTACCGGCAAGCGCAGGCTCTGGCAGCGCTGGGCCGCCGGGACGAGGCAATCGCCCTTTTTATGCGTGCGCGTGACCTGGACACCCTGCGCTTCCGCACCGACAGTCGTTTAAACCAAATCATACGGGATACCGCCCGGAACCTCGATCTGGAACTGGTCGACGCGGAAACGTCATTTCTAGAAGAGGACTGCACGGATATGTTTCTTGATCATGTGCATTTCACCTTCGAGGGGGCTTATCGGCTGGCGGGTCTATGGTTTGACGTCTTTGCTGAACGCCGCGCGGACCTTCGGAAGCCCTCGCTTGCCGTGTGCCGTGAACGCACGTTCTTTACGCCCTGGTTTCTCTTTCAACAGGCGAACCTGATGCATCAGCGCCGGCAAAATCCGCCGTTCACCGGCCAATGGGAAAACGAAAAGCATCTGCGCGCCCTGGAAGAAATGAAACAAACCGC
>SKZA01000217.1 GCA_007127595.1 Kiritimatiellia bacterium | reverse complement strand
CGCTTGTAAAAACGACAACGCCGCCTCCGCTTCGGGACGCAACCAGGCCAGGTCGATCAACTCGTACGACTGCAGCGCGCCTTCCATTTGCCTCCAGAACATCGTCCATTCATCGGGCGAAGGCAGCTCAATCTCGTCGCGCCACTCTTCCGGCACGTACTCCTCAAACAGACGGGTTCCGAACGCGTGAATACGATCGAGGTCCAGCACCCATTCGTCGGCCTGAGCCGCGGAAAGCGACGCACACAGCCACACGAGAACGGCGCAGAGGGGAATAAATCGTGCGTTGTGTCTCAAAGACTTGCGCCGCATCTTTTGACTATCCAGGGACGACACGGAGGTCGTCCCTCCAGCAATTTGCCATTGTCTTCTGGAGGGACGGGCTCCGTCCCGTCCGATGTGCGGGATTGAAGGCGGCCACATGCTACAAGATATTCGCGATACAACACTGGAGATTATCACTACCCCCTACTGGACCCCCGCCAATGAAGCTTCTGGCGCAATACCGAAAAATAACTATATTCCGGCAGGTGCACGAACCGCGCGCGATGCGCGTGTTTGCTCATTTCCAGCCGATCCCCCTGTTGAAGGATAAATTCGCCCTGCCCGTCCGCCGACAGCAACGGTTGCTTATGATGAGGAATATCGATAATTTCCACAACGATGGCGCTGCGATCCGGCACGACCAACGGTCGCGCGCTTAACGTATGCGGACAGATGACATTAACGGTAAAGACCGGCGAGCCCGGATGAACAATCGGGCCGCCCGCCGAAAGCGAATGACCCGTACTGCCCGTCGGCGTGGACACGATCAAGCCGTCACAGACATATTGCGCCACGTCGTCGTCATTTATAGTTACGCCAAGCGTCATGACACGCGACGATGCGCCCCAACCCACCACAATATCGTTCAGGGATGTGTAACGAGCCACCTCCCGACCCGCGCGGATGATAACGCAATCCACCAAGGTACGTTCCGTAATGCTGAATTGCTGATCCACCAAAACGTCGATCGCGTGTTCCAACTCTTCTTCGGTCACACTGGTCATGAAACCCAGGCTGCCCAGATTGACGCCCAACACGGGCGTCCCGCTGCCAATCAACAGGCGCACGGTACTCAACATGGTGCCGTCGCCTCCCAGGGCCATCATGACATCCACCTGCCCGGCGATCCGATCCGCTTCCTCGCGCGACGCGTCGGGAAGCAGGTCGCCCGTCTGGTCGCACGTCACGAGTTCCAAACCCTTTTCCTTCGCCTTGTCTGCCAGGCGCTTGAGCACCGCCGAGGAGTGCGGCTTCTTACAATTGGCAATTACCCCGATTCGTTTCACTGTCTTCTCCAATAGGCGAGGAATTCCACGTTACCCGCGGGTCCCGTGATGGGCGATACACAATGGCCGTGCCAGCGCCATCCGATCCTTTCCGTCCCGAACAGTCGCACTTTTTCGATTACTTCTTCGTGAATCGCGCCGTCTCGAACGACACCGCCCTTTCCGACTTGCTCTCGTCCGGCCTCGAATTGCGGCTTGATCAGCGTTATCACGCCGCCGCCCGAAGCAAGAATGGTTGTAACGGCAGGGAGCACCTTCGTCAAGGAGATGAAGGAGACATCGACGACGGCGAAAGAGGGCGCTTCCTCAAACTGGTCCGGCTTCAATTCGCGCGCGTTCACCCCTTCCATGACGACGACGCGTTCGTCCTGCCGTAGATCCCAGTGCAGTTGTCCTTTGCCCACATCGATGGCGTATACACGGCGCGCGCCGCGTTGCAAAAGGCAGTCGGTGAATCCGCCCGTAGAGGCGCCAATATCCGCGCATACCATATCATGCACATCAATCGAGAAGTGATTTAGCGCCGCCTCCAACTTTTCCCCGCCGCGCCCGACAAAACGGGGGGGGGCATCCATGGTGATCTCCGCGTCGTCCGGGTAGAGATGTCCAGGTTTCGTCGCCGGCTGATCGGCCACCCGGACGGCGCCGGCCCGAATCAGGCGCTGCGCCTTCTCGCGGCTTTCGACCAATCCGCGTTGCACGACCAATTGATCGAGACGCGCGCGGGTCATACCGAAGACTCGTCAGCGGTGCAGCAGATCGAAGTCCGGCATGGTCTCGAGTTCAACATACAGGTCCTTTCTTTCGCCGTTGCGGTTGACGGAGACTTGCACGGCCGCGTCCTCCGTATGTTGGAATACCGCGCGCCGCACCTCGAGTGGAGAAGTAATAGGACGACCATTTACGTGGGTGATCACATCACCGCGCTGGATGCCGGCGCTTTCCGCCGGGCTATCGCGAAAGACTTCCTCTACGCCCACGCCGTCGTCCACGATCTGCATGAGTACCCCGATCCAGGGATGCTCGATCGTCCCTGTGTCCATCACGGAACGCGCCACCCGCATGGCCAGATTGGCCGGCACGGCAAAACCGATCCCGATGTTCCCGGCCGCTCGCGCGCCGCCCCGATGAATCGCCGCATTAATACCCACCATGCGTCCGTCCGCATCCACCAGCGGCCCGCCGCTGTTCCCGGGATTGATCGGCGCCTGTGTCTGAATGAAATCCTCGTAGGGCAACATCCCGATCACGCGACCCTTCTGACTCACGATACCCATGGTAACCGTGCCGTGCAGGTTATAGGGCGAGCCAATGGCGATCACGACTTCGCCCACACGCACTTTATCGGAATTGCCGAACTCAATGGGCAGGAACGTGGGCGACGGATCGTCCGTCACGATGCGCACGACGGCCAGGTCCGTGTGCGGATCGCCTCCTACCAGCTCGCCCGGAAAGACGCGCCCGTCGTCGAGGACCACCTCGATCTGTCGCGCCCGATCCACCACGTGATTGCTGGTCAATACGTGTCCGTCGCGGCTGATGATGACGCCGGATCCCTGTCCCTCCGTTCGCTCGGGGATACGATAGAGCTGGCCAAAGAAGAAGTCGCGGCCGAGGTGGTAGCGGATCGCTTCCGTTCGAATCACTACCACCGAAGGCAACACCTGCTCAACTACATCGGCAATATGATCTCCAAACGCGCGTAGCGGGTTCGGCGCCAAGACCGTTTCTGCGCCGGCGCGATGTCCCGCCCATACACATGTGCAGACAAGCAAACGAATCAGAAAACGCTTCATGAGCGACGCACACTCCTCCGGATAATGAATACCGACTTAGTGTAAGACGGGACGCACGCAGAGTCAAACGGATCGCGGACAGGGAACGCGCAGGGTGGGCGAAGTCAAGAGCGACTCGGCGGGAGTCTACAACCCGACGTACTCGAATCCTAGCGCGCCGGCCTCGGCGCGCGGGAAGAAATTCTTCACGTCAACGAGCACCGGGGTGCGCATGCGCGATTTGAGTTCATCGAGCCGGATCTCTCTGAATTCATCAT
>SKZA01000069.1 GCA_007127595.1 Kiritimatiellia bacterium | reverse complement strand
TATTCGGAATCAATCAAGCGGCGGGCCGTATGTGGGGGGTTCCATCCGGCATTTCGTGTGTAATCACGGTTGCCGAACACATTGTCATTGACGCTGCGGTCTACCAATAAGGCCACATAAAGCGTGTTGTCCGCAAACGCATACAATAGCAGACTGCCGCTGCTCGCCGTACTGAATACTTGGTAGCGATTGATATCGCCATTCCCGAATAATCGGCCGTCAACCGTGGGCGCGCCGGCCTCTGCAGGCGGCGTAGCCAGAATGGATAACGCGAAATATAAGAGCACCAGCACAGTGCTACGCTTCCCGCCGCCGCGCCTCCTGTAATCACGACTGGTGAATGATTGGCAACTACGATCACATCTACTCATGGCACCCCTCCATTGGCCGATACTTCGGCTTGCACGAACTTGATTCGGCTGTATCGGATATCTTCCTCCCTTTGAAACAGACACACGCGAGCGGAGGCTTTGTATAGAGTGGTGCCTTGAAATCAACATTATCCCGATTGCCCCATTAGGGACATCCCTGAGGCAGGCATAAAGGCGTAGAACGTGGCCCGAATCAGTTACCAAAAGCATGTTCGCTTATGCCAGGACGCCCTCATACGGGCGGGGGACGTGGGCTGGATACACGCCGGACGAATGCGCCTTCATTTCATTATCACGCACAAGGAGGTCCGGCCTACAGAGAAACGCCTGACGGCGTCCCTACGAGCGGGTTATTGGGTCTAATGCCGAGCTGGTGCTCGGCGTTCCCGGGGTGATGGGAGCGAGATTCCCATCGAGCCGTTTGAGAAAGCACGGGAACTTGATCCGCACATGATCCGTTCTTGCGCGCGGTTCGGCAGGAGCCTCACCTCCCGTCGCGTGATGGGACCGGGAGGGCGAGATTCCCATCGAGCCGCGAAACCGGCTCGATACGGGATCGTTACAGTATCCGCATTGCGACGCTTTCGGCGAACGCGCCCTTCTACCCTGCGTGGCAAATAGAACGGGGCGGGCGATCAAGGTAAGAACCTCAACCTCCCGCCCCACTCGCAATTTCAGCGTCTATTCGATCACGACGCGGAAGAACGCGCCGCTGACCAAGTCTGCGTCGACCGGCAGCGTATAGACGTTCTCATCCGGCGTGGCCTCGATACCGGTAGCCACCGGCAGGAAGCCGTCCTGCAGGGTCACAGCCAGCTCAATCGTGTAGGTCCGACCCTCGGCACTCGGCCAGGTCAAGCGTACGCCGTCTTCGACCGTTTCGATATTCGTGACCCGCAAGACCGAATTGGCGCTAAGCGGATCAGTGCCGGCCAGGTATTCCTGCCAGTTGGTCAGCCCGTCGCCATCCGGATCGGCGTCCGGACTCGAATCCGCATCGCCCCAATCAATCCCGGCGGCCCATTGCGCATACGAGACTTCGCCGCCATCGAGTTCCAGTTCGTAGGGACCGTAGTACAGCAAACGTCCTTTGCCATCCAACTCCACGATCTGGTAATGCTGCGTGGTGCCTAATGACGCGCCGGGATCCGCCTGCTCATAGGTGATCGGTGCCATGGCAAAAGGATCGACCATGATCAGGTGCTCGTTCACGCGCACCCAATCGGTTCCTTCCCAGCGCTCCAAGTAGTACCCGACCGTACCAATCTCCAACGCCACATCCCAGGAGATCACCGCCACATCATCCTCGATGCGTGATCGCACCTCCGTGATCACCGCCAAGGTCGGGCCGAAAAGAGTGAAGCCGAAGTCATACCAGGCATTCGGATTCTCCAGTGACGGATCGACGTTCCCCGACACATCGTTTTGCCCCTGAAGAACCGTGGCCTCTGTTCCCAATGGATGCACCGAATTCAAGGAGTCCGGCACGCCACCGGCAAAGCTCGGCGAATGCAGCAGTCCTTCACCCGGATTGACCACGGACAGAATAAATTCGGGCGACTCCGCGTTGGCGCCGTTCTGGTTCTCGTCCAACAACAGATTGCCGAAGCTGTAGAAGCCGTCCGCGTCGGTTACGGTCGTCAAGATATTGGTGACGCCGTTGGGATAGCGAATCTCCAAACGGACGATTACATCTGGAATACCCGCATCGACCGGATCCGTGGCCTGATTGCCATCGCCATCCTCATCGAACCAAACCCGGTTCCCCAACGCCGCGCCGTCCACGTAGTAGCCGAAATCGGCAGTGAGATCCTCGGGATCGCCCGGTGTCAGTGTGACGGCGTACGGATCGGTCTGGCTATTGTTGTCCTCGCCCGGATTCGGGCCGATCGACTTCCAGTACCCATGCAATACCTGGTCACGATCCGACACGACCACGACAAAGTTGGCGCTGCCGCTACCATCATCCACCGGTAAGCCGCTGAACAGGTAGCTGCCATCAGATGCGGTAGTGGTTGTGCCGATGCGCGGATCGCCCGGACTGACCGTGCCGGTGCCGTCCAGGTCCCAGTAGAGGTCCAGCGTTACGTCGCCGATACCTAGGCTGGCCTCATTGCCGTCCACAATACCGTTAGCATTGCGGTCTTCCCAAACGAAGTTGCCGATCGAGCCCGGTCCGACATAACCGAAGTCCTGATCGAGGTTGATCTCGCCTGCCTCGATGGTCACGGTCGATTGATGCGGTGAACTAAAGGGTCCCGTGCCGTCGTCGGCATCATAGGTCTGCGACAGACCCGGCGGCGGGTTGACGACCACGGTATAGGTGCCCGCCGGCAGTCCGCCAAAGTAGTACTTGCCGTTTTGGTCGGTGGTGGTCACCGCCAACAGATTGTTATCATCGTCGTACAGTTCGACGGTGACGCCGGCGATCCCCGGCTCGTCCGGGTCCTGCACGCCGTCACTATTGGTGTCCAGCCAAACACGGTCGCCAATCATGCCCGTCGTCTCGCTCTGACCCTGCGCCGTGTAGCCGAAATCCTGTTCCAGATTGATCACAGGATTCGGGTCGATGCTGTCGGGATCCAGCGCCACTGCGCTAATGTTGGGCGTGGCGATGCCATCGCTATCATAGGTCTGCTCCAAGCCCAGCAGAACGCCATTGACGTCGTTGACCCAGACAAGATAGTTGCCGTCCGGCACGCCGGTGAAGAGATATTGACCATCGGCATCAGTGATCGTCGTAGCGATGATCGGGTCGCCGACACTCCATTCGCCGTTGCCTGCAACATCATGAATCAGGGCCACGGTGACACCGCGAATCCCGTATTCCGTGTTGTCGTCGCCCGGAGCCAAGCCGTCGCCATCCGGTCCGACCTGATTGGCGTTGGCATCCAACCAGACGCGGTCGCCGACGGTGTTGTTCTGTGAAGCCGGCGGCTGATAGCCGAAGTCGGCGTTCAGGAACACGTCGCCCGGAGCCAGCACAACCGGCACGGTGGTGCTGTGGTCGCCCGCAGTGCCCGGTGGGG
>SKZA01000319.1 GCA_007127595.1 Kiritimatiellia bacterium | reverse complement strand
GCGGCGTTCAAGTACGCGCCGCGCTGCACGGCAGATGACGTGATGGTCGTCCTGTGTCCCGATACGGGACGGAACTATATCAGCAAGATGTATAATGACGAGTGGATGGCGGAGAACGGGTACATCGACCGGCCTCCCGAAAAGGTTACCGTCGGCGATCTGCTGACCACGCTGGGTCGCGCCGGCAAGGTCTTAACCCTGCAAGCGGATGATTCTCTGCAGAAGGCCATGGACACGTTCCGCGAATACGGCTTCTCGCAAGTCCCCGTGCTCGAAGACGGGCGTCCGGTCGGAGCGGTGGAAGAAATCACGCTCATGCGCGCGCTGCATCAAGGCATGAAACCGGCCGACATTGCCGTGCGCGACGTCATGGCCCGGCCCCTGCCCGATTTGGATCAGGACACATTGATGGAAGAAGCCTATCGCCTCCTCCTGGCGGGACATCCGGCCATCACGGTAACGCGCCAAGGACGCTTGACCGGCATTGTTACGCGCTCTGATCTGATGACGTATTACGAAAAAGTGCCACGACTGGAGAAATGACATGAAGTTCTCGACGCGCGCTGTACATACCGGACAGACCCCCGACCCGACTACGGGCGCGGTGATTCCCCCGCTATACATTTCCACGACATACGAGCAGGACAGTCCGGGCGTCCACAAGGGCTATGAATATTCGCGTTCACAGAACCCCACACGCGAGTCGCTTGAAGCGGCTCTGGCCTCGCTCGAAGAAGGCGAGGCATGCGCCGCATTCGCCTCGGGCCTGGCCGCCACCAATGCCGTTTTGCAGATATTACAACCGGGCGACGGCATTGTGGCGGGACACGACTTGTATGGCGGCACCTTTCGCCTTTTGAACTCCGTGTTCAAGCCGTGGGGTCTTGAAATCGTTCGCTCGGAATCCGCCGATCCGGACGCCTACAAGACAGCGCTGGCGGCCCTCAAGCGACCGCGCATGGTATGGATCGAATCGCCGACCAACCCGCTGATTGACATCGTCGACATCGCCGCCGTGTGCGAGGTCGTGAAGGCGAACAGCGACGCCCATGTGATTGTGGACAACACTTTCGCCACGCCCTACCTGCAGCAACCGCTGAAGTTGGGCGCCGATTATGTCATGCACAGCACCACCAAGTATCTCGGCGGGCATTCCGACGTCATCGGCGGCGCGATCATCGCGCGCACGGAGAAATTACTGGAACCCATCCGTTATCTTCAGAATGCCGCGGGCCTGATTCCGGGACCGTTTGACTGTTACCTCGTCCAACGCGGCTTGAAGACACTCGCCTTGCGTATGGACCGGCATTGCGCCAACGCGCAGCAGTTGGCGGAGGCCTTGACCGGCATGAAAGGATTGGCGCGCGTCATGTATCCGGGTCTGCCGGACCATCCAGGCTATGCCGTTGCAAAGAAACAGATGCGCGCGTTTGGCGGTATGATCTCCATCGAACTGGCGGACGGGTTCGAAGCGGCAAAGGCCTTCTGCTCGAAAGTAAACGTGTTCACCCTGGCTGAAAGTCTGGGCGGCGTGGAATCGCTATGTTCGCACCCGCCGAGCATGACGCACGCGAGCGTCCCGGCGGAGGAACGACGCGCGCGTGGGATCAACGACGGATTCGTTCGCTTAAGTGTTGGCATTGAAGATGTGGACGACCTGATAGCAGACGTGCGCCAAGCGCTGGCCTGATTTCCCCGGAGTGATCCCCCCCTCAACATCAAGAGATTTGATGCGAGTTACTAATCGTCTCACAATGGTATGGAGTCAGCACTGACTTTGTAGGGGCTTCGCTTGCGAAGACCGATGCGTGCCGCGTAGGTCTGCCCCGGCGCGCCGCAAGCGGCGGCCCTACAACTTGTGTAAAGACTATTGTGAGACGATTAGTAAAGCGGCAGGTTCGGGTGCACGTCGTCCACCGGTGTGGGCGGAAGTCCGTGCATCGCGTGTGCGCCGGCCACGCCCGCGATCATCGCGGCGTTATCCGTACAATAGGTCATGGGCGCTACATGCAGTTCGGCATCCAAGCGATCTGCCAAGTCTTCGAGTTTGGCGCGTAACCGTTTGTTCTTTGCCACACCGCCCACGCATGCGAAGTGCTTGACGCCCTCCTCCCGCACCACGCGCTCCAGCCGATCCAGCAAGGCGTCGAAGGCGGCTTCCTGGTAACTGGCCGCAAGATGCGGAAGCTCCCCGTTGGTCAGATGCTCGGGATGGTCACGCAAGACATACAAGAGCGAGGTCTTCAAGCCGCTGTAGCTGAAACAACGCTCGCGCGGGAGGCCTCCGGCCACTTCGCCGCGGCCGCCCCGCAACCCGCGCGGAAACGGGTAGCGCCCGGGATCGCCGCCCACCGCCGCCTTTTCGATCTCCGGCCCGCCGGGATAACCCAACCCCATCAACGTCGCCCCTTTATCCAGCGCCTCCCCAACGGCGTCGTCCAGCGTCTGGCCCAACAACTGATACTCGGACACGCTGTCCATGCGGATGAGCATGGTATGACCGCCGGTCACCAGCAGCACGATCATAGGACACACGGATTCCGGTTCGCCGATGGCAGGATCCAGAAAAACCGAATAGAGATGACCCGCAAGGTGATTGACGCCCGTCAACGGCTTGTTGAGGCGCAAAGCCAGCGCGCGCGCGGCCGTGACGCCGATCATCAGCGAACTGGCAAGACCCGGCCCGTGTGTGACGGCGATCTGATCCACCTCGTCCCAGTGCGCCCCGGCCTTCTCGAGGGCGTCGTTCAGAACAGGCGCCACGGCCTCGACATGCGCGCGCGACGCGATTTCGGGGACCACGCCCCCATACGGCCGATGAGCGGCCACCTGACTTAAGACGATATGGGATAAGACCTCGCGTCCGTCACGGACCACGGCGGCGGCGGTTTCGTCGCAGGAAGTTTCTATGCCGAGTACGAGCATGCGTCCGTCGCGTATCGGATGAGGATTCCGCCCGACTTAAAAGAACCGCCCGGCGATTCGCCCTTCGCGTGTCGGTCGACCGTTATTGGCCTCGAAGATCATGATGCCCTTGAGCACGTCCACGGCGCGCTCAAGCTGCACATCCACGACGTCTTCCAAGTCGAGATCGTCGTCGAGATCGATCTCAGCGTTTTCCGGCCGCGATCGTTTGACCAACAATTTGCGCCATTCTTCCGGCGTGATGGAGACCACAATATCCGGTTCGATCCCGCGATCATCGATGACGCGTTCGCTCGGCGTATAATACTGCGCCGTCGTCAGTCGGAGGGCCGAACCATCGTCCAGCGGCAACACGCTTTGCACGGATCCCTTCCCAAAGGTCTTTTCGCCCACCAAGATGGCTCGCCGATGGTCCTGCAAGGCGCCGGCAACGATTTCGGACGCGCTCGCGCTGCCCTCGTTGATCAGTACAACCATGGGCAGATCCAGATAGGGATTGCGCTCACGGGCGGTATAGCGCTGTCCACGCCGACCATCACGGCCTTTCGTATACACAATGAGGTCGCCCCGTCGGACAAACTTCTGCGCCACCTCGATGGCGGCATTCAATAAGCCGCCCGGATTCGTGCGCAGGTCCAGAACCAACGCCTCCATGTTCTTCTCCCGCAACCTCTCCAGCTCACGACGCAAATCCTCGCCCGTCGTACTGGTGAATTGCGTGATACGTACGTACCCGATTCCATCTTCGAGCATTTTCGCGTCTTTGACGCTCTCGACGGCAATAATTTCACGCACAATGGTGTGCTCCTCAAATTCCGACGTCTTCGGACGCAGGATTTTGATCGTGACCTCCGTGTCCGGCGGACCGCGCAGTTTGCGCACAGCTTCCTGGAGGGTTAATCCTTCGGTGGAATCCCCGTCGATTTCGACGATATGATCGCCGGAAAGCAGGCCCGCGCGCGAGCCCGGCGTGTCTTCCATGGGAGCCACGATGGTAAGAATGTTATTGCGCATGCTGATGACAATGCCGAGACCGCCAAAGTGCCCGGAGGTGTCTTCCTTCATGTCGTTGAACATGTCCGGATCGAGAAACGCACTGTGCGAATCAAGGGATTGCAACATGCCCCGGAGCGCGCCGTAGATCAGATCCTTGTATTCGGTCTTTTCCTCGTCCACGTAATTACGGCGAATCTGTTCGATCGCCGTCGTGAACAATGTCATGTGATCGTATGCGGATTCGCGATCTTCAGCGCTTGCTTCTTTGGAATAGAGGCGGGCGCCAATCATCAGGTTGCCCGCAAGCAACGCGATGAGAAAGACCCAACTGATGCCACGTCCTAACCAGCGTGCTGACATTGATGACTCCATACCGTTTGATTCTAACGAATTGAGCAGACGCCCCGCTTCCCGGGATGGCTCAACTTGCCGCAAAGGATAGCTCACAAATAGGGGCTTTGCAACCGGATTGGGAAAGATGTAGTGTGAGTAAAGCGTAATGAGGGAAAAATCCAAAGATGCAGCCCGGGCGGCGGACGACGCCTCCCCCACCCAAGCGGGATCCGTGTACTATCGACAGGCCCCTGAACCCAAGCCGCGCTACACGATTCGAGACAACTCATCAACGAGTGCGCCCAAAACCGGCCGACCCAAACGGTCGCCCAATCTGGGCCACGCCATTCTCCTGTCAAATATCCGGACCTTCACCATTGTCGCCCTGTTCATGTTCGGCCTGCTCTCGCTGGCGGTCTATATCACCGGCCGCGCATGGCAGAACCACCAATCCCGCGTGCGCGCCGAAGGCCGGGCGCGCCAGCAAACGCCGCCCCCAACGGATACCGCGCGCCCCGAAACCCCGGAAGCGGGCGTCCTAATGGGTGCACCCGCCACGGAGATACCAACGCCGCACGTTCGCACCGAACTGGACACAGAAGCCATGCGGCGCGCCGTGTTTATGCAAAAGCGCGCGGAAGCACAATTGGCTGCAGGCAACCTACAGGAAGCCATCGCGCGATTTCGCGACGCACTGGACATCTGGCCGCATCTCACCCAGGTATGGGCGCAACTGGGACGCGCCTACCTCGAGACCCGCGAGTTCAGTCGGGCGCAAATCGCCCTCGAACGCGCTGCGGAAAACGATCCGGGAAACGCCTCTATCCTGAATGATCTAGGCGTGGCGCTTCTCTACCAGAATCGTATCGATCAAGCGATGGAACTCTTCGAAACCGTAACCGACATCGACCCAAATTATGCGTCGGCCCACTTTAACCGCGCACTCTGCTATCTTGCGCGCAACGACGATGAGCACGCCGAACAGGCGTTGAACGCCTATCTGCGCCTGCGTCCGAACGACGCGCGCGCCCTCAAGGAGAAAGCCTACCTGCAGGCCAGCCGCCGCGAATACGAGGAAGCGATGTCGAACTTGCAACGCGCCCTCTCCGATGCACCTGACTGGGCGCCACTTTATATCGACCTGGCCGCCACCGCCGCATTGATGGGCCGGATCGATGAGTCCATTCGGTATCTAGACCGGGCGGAAGCGTTGACGTCGCCCGGCGCCGTGTATCGCATCTACCAACAACCCGCCTTCCGGGAAGTGCGCCTCACGGAACCCGGCCGCCTGTTCGAGCAGAGTCTGGCCGAACGTGCCCGAGAGTTATTGGCGGCACATGAACCCGAAGAAGAACCGACGGAAGCAACGAGCCCGATGCATTCTGTACGGCCGGGAAACGACCTGTTCTAAGAGCGGAGCCATCGTGTCGGCCATACCCAATGCCGCATTGTGAACCCGCATCACTCCTCCGGCCATTCGCCGGTTATGCGCCATGTGTCCGCCCGGCGTCCAAACCGTACACGCGAGGACAACACCAACTCGACCGCGCCAGACTCGTCCGTACGCCATAACGTCATGTCCGGCTGCTTCTCGATCCGCTCGATCACGTCCCGGTCCGGATAGCCGTGCCGGTTGTGCGCGCCGACGGACAGGATAACGGCCTGCGGCACCACCGCTTCGAGCCAGCGTTCCGAAGCGACGCCGGCGGTTCCTTGATTTCCGATCACCAACACGGCGGCCGTGGGATCGCGGCGCGCGTGCAGGATGTCCCGCTCCACTGCAGCCCCTCCACCGCCGACCAAAAGCGTCGCCACCGCGCCGCGACTGATGCGCAGGACAATGCTGGCATCCGCCGCGCGCCGATAGGCTGTCGGGTCGGCCGGATGCAGAATCTCCCATGCGGTTCGATTCGACCATACCCCATACATACCGGCGCGGACCCGCGTAATGGGAACGCCCTCCGCTTCCGCCACGGCCAACGCTCGATCGTAGGCGGGCGAACGCGAAGGAAAATCCGTGCACCACAATGCCCCCACCGGGATGGCGGCCAGGATGAACGCGGCGCCGCCCGCGTGCGGCGAGGAAGGATGCGAAAGGATGAGGCGATCGAGCCGGTTTACGCCTTCGGCGCGCAACGCGCGAACCAAGCGTTCCGCGCGATACGCCGGGCCCGTGTCATACAATGTGTACTCGCCGCCCGTGCGGATCAGCACCGCATGCCCGTCGCCGGCATTCAATACGCGCACCCGGGTCGAATGATCGGCGCGCTCCCAACCGATGCCGATCGCCGCCACCACGGCCAGACACGCAAAACCAATACGGCGCGATTTTGCGTCGGGCAGCAACAGTCCGCCAAAGATGAAGCCGTACCATATCGCGATCCAACCGATGCCCGGCGAGCGCACATGCCAATGCCCGCCGGGTATCTGCGCAAGCCCGTCTACGGCGGCGATCAATACCGTAAGCGTCACACGATTCGCGTGGTTGAATATTTCCGCCCCGACCTCGCTGATCGTTCCGCAAATCAGCGCCAGCAAACCCGTCAACACAATAAGAAAGGCCGCCGGAATGACCAGCAGATTGCCGATCAGGCCGACCGGCGAAAAGAGATTAAAGTATTGCGACGTCAGGGGCACGGACGATGACCACGCGGCAATAGACGCTGCCGCCAGCCCGATAAACCAACGAATGCCCTTTTGACGAAACGACAGCTTACTGTCCGGCAATGCCGTCGCGGAATACGGATCGTCCGTCCACCATTCCCGCGCCGGACCCGCCAACATCGGATAGAGCCGAATCAGGCCGGCGACAATGACAAACGAAAAGATGAAGCCGGGTGACGTTAATTGGGTCGGCGACACGGACAGGATCACCAGCGCCGCGAGGGCCAACGCCGATGGCGCGTCCGGCTTCCGGTTAACGAGGAACGCCGAAAAGAACGCCAACGTCATCGCACACGCGCGCATTGCGCTGGGCCGCATGCCGGTCGCGACCGTGTAGATAATTAACAGGGGACCGACAAAGAGGATCCATCGCTCGCGCGAGACGCCGAACGCGCGCACCACGATCAACAGTAATCCGCCCACGATGCCCACGTGGAGCCCGGAAATTGCGAAAATGTGGAGCGTGCCCGTGAGCGCGAAAAGACGATGATGGTCGCTCGGCAGTTCATGGCGATAGCCAAGCAGTAACGCGCGCAAAATGCCGGCCAGGTCGGGATGCTGCTCCAAGCCCATGCCGAGACGTTCCGAAGCGGCGCGGCGTCCGGCGTAACTGAACCGGTTGAGCCACGTGCCCCGGCCGACGGCGAGGCGCGTGGCGTCTTCGTCCGACACGCGCATGCGATAGGAAGGAAGAAACGCCCAGCGCCAGTCACGATGCGCGCGTTGCTGAAGAACACCGGTAAACGACCACACATCGCCGTAGGTCGGAACCGGCGTACCGGCCGCACTGCGCCAGCGCACATCCATCACACCCGACGTCTTCTGAAAATGGCCTATGCGATTGATCTGCTCGGCCCGCACCGTCATGCGCCAAATGAGATCGCCACCGGTCGGCGCATGCTCGCGGATCGGATCGTCCACAATCCGGCCGCGCACTTCCACATGTTCGCGTGGACGCTCCATCAGCGCGCCCAATTCGCGCGGGGCCACGGGCTGCACATCCATTGCCGCCCATACCCACGCTACACTCAGCAGCGCGCCCCAAATCAGCGGAATGGAGCCGACACCGCGCGCGCCGACACACGCGCCAGCGACGAACAGCCACGCGGCAAGAAGGGGCCAAAACGGATGCACGGGCAGGCTCAACCCGGCCCATATACCGGTCACAAAAACAAAAAGCGCCCCCATCAGGGGGCGCCGCAAGGAAGGTCGTTCGACGCGCGCTATAGCGCGCGGGACATCGGCCGGTACGCCGCGTCTATTCCGCCGCCACCACACCGGACTCCCACGCAAAATTCAGGGGGTGATGCCGTCCGACAGAAGCGGCTTGCGAGAGGGCCTGATGTACATAATTCTTGGCCAACTGCACCGCGTCGCTCATCAACTCTTTACGCGCCAGATACGCGGTCAGCGCCGCGGAGAACGCGCAGCCGGCCCCATGCGTCTGAGCCGCCTCAATGCGCGGGGCGGCGAAGACGTACTCTTCGCCTTCGTCGTACAGCACGTCAAAGACCTCTTCTCCGCCCAAGTGTCCGCCCTTGGCCACACAGGCCACATCGAAATGGTCGCCGATCTCCCGCGCAGCCTCGCGCAATTCGTCGATGGACGAGATGGAATGGCCGCAGAGAATTTCCTCTTCGTGCAGATTCGCAGTGACCACGCGCGCCTGCGGAAGGAGGTCGTTCTTCACGGCATCGACGGCATCCGCCTGAAGCAAGCGGGCGCCGGACGCGGCAACCATGACGGGGTCAACGACCAGAATCGGTATGCCTTCCCGAATATCCTCGGCGGCGACTACGCGCACGATGTCCGCGGAGTACAGCATGCCGGTCTTGGCCACGCTCACAGGAAAACCATCGCAGACCGCCTTGATTTGCTTCAGCACCATGTCCGGGTCCAGTGCCTGAATACCGGTCACGCTGTCCGGGTTCTGGGCGGTCACACACGTGATGGCGGACGTGCCGAAGGTGTCCAGCGCGGCAAAGGTCTTGAGGTCGGCTTGAATGCCCGCCCCCCCGCCGCTATCGGACCCGGCAATGGTCAAGACAACGGGCATGTGATCTTCTTGCTGCAACGCGGGATTTGTCATGACGCGATCATCGGACAAGGTGGCACAGGTGTCAAGCGCGGGCGGATGGGAAGGCCCGCATGTCAGGGCTCATTCATGAAGATCGACAAGTTAAGATCATTTGGCCGTAAGCTTCCTCGTAGCTCCCGAATCTGTCGGGAGCAGGCTCGCCTCGATTTCCTTATGCGCCGGACGGATTCCGGCGCTACGCAACTCATGCCGAGGTATGACCCCCTTCAAATGACTCAAGGATACGCGCTGCCCGCATACCACACCTTGCAAAGTGCGGCATGCGGAGTCGAGGCATGGTTACACCGTCCCGGAGGACATGCTTCCCGTCTCGCGCCGCTTGACCGGGGGGCAGACAAGCCCGATCACAAACAACAGCAGAAACGGCAACACTCCGGGCAGTAGCCGCAATCCGGCCGTATCGCCATAGACCACCGGACCACGTGCCGGATAGCCCATCCTGATTGCAACGGCCATACCGATCAACCAGGCGCCCGCGGCGCCAACCACTTGAAGGGCGGCGCCCAACATCGAAGGACGGCGCGGCGTATGGGATTCATCCCAGCAACCGAAACGCGACACCAGCGCCCGTTGAAAGACGCGATACAAGAACACACCCAAGACGGCAAGGTAAACGAGATGATTACACAGCGTGATCACCGCCACATACGGGAACGCGTAACTGCGCAAAAGATCCGCCCCCAACCCCATGCATACGGCCGCCACAAAAGCGCCCGGCAGGCTTACGACCACAAAGTAGAGCGAGGCGGACCAAGTCACTTCGGGATCGGCATCTTCACGCGCCTCGACGGGCGGACGTATGACCCATAACGCACGCGCACTCCATGCCCAGCCCATGAACCCCACGGCGTGCCACAAAGGAAGCGCATCACGCAACCCGGCCATCCAGTCGCCCAACGCCGTCGCCACACCGACCGCCAGGATGCCCGGCGGTCCCCAAAGCACCCCCACCAGCGGCATCAGCGCCACCCACGGCTCGAAAGGCAAATGATACGGCACGTAATGGACGAACAGAAAGGGCACGCGAACAAGAAAGAGCGCACCGAAACCGACGGCAAACCAGAACGCCGAACGCGTTCCCAAACGCAACATTCGCATATAGATACTCATCATGACGCCCATGGGCCTCCGCCTCATTTGCCGCCATTAATAGCAGGTCTACCCCCGGCCGGCAAATGCCGGCCCAGCCAAAATTATGCTGTACAAACCCCTTAAGGTGCTCTCTAATGGACGGGTTAGTCTCGCATCCTGCCGGCACCGGCAGGGAGACGCTTGAATCATGAATCAAAGCCGTACGACAATTAAAGATATCGCCCAGGAATGCGGCGTCTCGTTGAGCACCGTGTCCCTGGTCCTGAACGACAATCCGCGCATCAGTGAAAAGACGCGCCAGAAAGTGCAGGAAGCGGTTCGCCGACATGGCTATCAGCCGAACCAGCAGGCGCGCGGACTGGCTTCCAAGTCCAGCCGCATCATGAGCGTGGTGGTCCCGAACCTGAACCACGTCTTTTCCGACGTCTATTTCGGTGAAATCTTGAACGGCATCCACGATCGTGCCACGGAAGCCGATTACAAACTCCTCCTCGATGTAGCGAATGAGAAGTTCCTGGCGAATAAGGATTACCTCAACATCATTCGATCACGGCGCGCGGACGGCATGCTGTTCATCGCATCGTCCATTCAGGACACGTACCTGCGCGACATGGAAGACCTCCAGCTCCCCTTCATCTTGGTCAACCATTATTACCCGAACAGCAATTTGAGTTACATCTCCGTCGACTACAAACAGTCGGCGCAATTGGCCGCGGAACACCTGCTGTCACTCGGCCACAAGAGAATCGGTCTCATCGCGGGCACCAACACATATACCGGCTTGGACTTTCGTGACGCGTTTCTCGCTCATTGCCGCCAGAAAGGCATACCGGAGAGCGACTTGCCCTGGGAAGACGGCGGCCTGCAATGGAGCCAGGAAGGCGGTTTCCAGGCGGCGAAGAAGCTGCTTGAGCGGCGTCCGGACCTCACCGCCATCATGGCCGCCAATGACCGCATGGCCATGGGCGTCATCAGTTACGCGCACGGCCAAGGGCGGCGTGTGCCGCAGGAACTTTCCGTCATGGGCGTGGACAACATTCCTTCCGCACCGTTTACATCACCGGCATTGACCACCATCAAGCACGACCTGTTCGAAGTTGGGCGACGCTCGTTCGACCGGCTGCACGCGATGTTTAAGAAGGAACTGTCAGACCACCAGGAAATCCTGCCCGTCGAGCTGCTGGCGCGCGAATCCACGGGGCCCGCCCCGAGCGCATGAGCGCGGCGCGCATCGCCCGGCTCATTATCGACGGGTACAGCCTGCTGCATCGCGACCCGGAACTGAAACCGCTGCTGGCTACCCGCCTGGGCATTGCCCGTCAACTGCTGATTCGTAAAGTCGAACGGGTAGCCGGCGATCTGGCCGAACGCGCCGTCATCGTCTTCGACGGATCGGGCCGCAGCGTCGATCCGGAAACCACAAACCCCGACTTGGAGGTCCTGTTCGCTCCCGCCAACCGCACAGCCGACACGGTGATCGAGCAATTGGTCTACGCGGATCCTGAACCGGAACGCATTCTCGTCATCACCTCGGACCGTCTTGAACGTCAAACAGTCATCGCCGCCGGAGCCGACAGCATGTCCTGCGGCGATTTTCTCGACCTCGTCCGCGCACGCACCGAATCTTTCACGCGTCCACGTAAAAGCGCCCGCGACAAACGCGCCACACTCGGCGACTATTTCCCGGACGCATGACAGCGATCCCCCGCTGGAACAGGTTGCGCACCACTTTTCCAATTGGAAAAAACGATGACAATTCTTCCAACGATTGGAAACAGCTCGCGAGGGACGCTTTCGCGGCCTTTGCGTTAAGACATTTCCCGAAGTAACGGTCCGACTATGCGCCGACGAATGTTTCGATCGTCTTGCGGTCCGGGACCGGCGGGACGGGCTCGAAATCGCCCCACCCCATCTGCACATCCTTTTGCCCCGCCTTCATGGCAAGCAGTAGGGAATCCTGATCGACGGGCAGGCTGTACGCGCGCACGCCGACGGCGTTGTAGATGGCGTTGGTGATGGCCGGACTGGTCGGGATACTCGACAACTCGCCGATACCCTTCGCGCCATACGGCCCGTCTTTCGTCTCATGCTCGACGATGCGCGAGACCATCTTCGGCGTATGCTTGATGCTGGGCATCTTGTAGCGAGCCATGACGTTGGTCCATGGATCGCCTTCATCCATGATGTAATGCTCGGTGAGCGTGTTGCCGAGACACATGATGATGCCGCCCTCGATCTGTCCTTCGAGGGTCAGGGGGTTGATCGCCCGACCGACGTCGTGCGCCCCACAAATCTTGAGTACCTTGATCTCGGCCGTTTCCGTGTCCACCTCGACGAGGGAAGACTGGCCGCCGAATCCGAAGGCGACATGCCTGTCGCCTCCCGTTCCGAGCGGTTGTGTCTTGGGCGCCCAGTACT
>SKZA01000118.1 GCA_007127595.1 Kiritimatiellia bacterium | reverse complement strand
TTATTGCCAAACCCACTGAATATTACATCGTTGCCGCTACCGGTCATGACGATGTTGTCCTGGTAATTGACAACGATGGTGTAGGTGCCGGATTCGGAAGGAGAGGCGATAAAGACTTGTTCGACGTTGTCGGTGTTATTTGTACCCGTGGTGGCAGGAAGACTCATAGAGGCTTGGGTCCATGTTCCGACAAAGGGCATCACCCAGGGCAGATATTCCGTACCGTCCGGTCCGATGACTTTGACATCGAGATTGTTTACCAGACGCGATGTTCGATTGTCAGTGGCCGTTGTCGCCGGGCCGGCCGGATCGGTCCAAGCCAACGTCACGCGGATGGGCGATTCCCCGTCCCATATCGCCTCATAGGTGACGGGGCGGTTGGCGGAGCTGATGCTGTCTTCCGTCAGGCGGATGCTGTCCGGGCGGGAGGCAAAATCGTTGATCAATTCCACCGCGGCCAGGCCGTTGACCAAACCCCAACCGTATTGATAATTCGGGCCGGCTGTGCCCATGTCATCGGCGGTATGAATAAGCAGCCCTCTAAGCGTGCTCGCGCGTAGCGCCTCGCCGGGGAAAAGTTGTTTGTATTCCTCAATCAGGAGGGCGGCCGTCCCGGCAGCGTTGGGCGATGACATGCTGGTGCCGCTGGAAAAGTAGTAGTCGCTATTGTCCAGGCTTCCTGAAGACCATAGCGAGACCCCGTTCGCCACCAGATCGGGTTTGATCCGCCCGTCATCCGTAGGCCCCCATGAACTGAACCACGCCATGTCTGCTGCATCCGGATTGCGTTCTCCCCCGCTCACGGCGTCGGTGACGGCGCCCACCGTGATCACATTCTTGCCGATCGCATGGTCGCCGATGATGTCATATCCTCCGCGATACACGCCGTCGCCCGGGGGGTGCTGATTCGGGTCATAGGAGACCGTCGAGCCGCCGGGACTCAGCGCGACGGGGTTACCGGTTGACGGATTATCATTCCGATCGTTTCCCGCGCTCCAGAATACGGTGTAATACGGCTTGTTGAAGACGATGGCATCCATATCGCGGGCAAAGGTGTTGTAGCGCCCAAATTGGCCATCCACGGCGTTGGTGGTCGTTCCGCTGCCGTACCATACGAAGTTGCTTCCGTTCCAATACCAGCCCCGGATGTACCCGTAGCTGTGATTGGAGATATAGATTTTGCCTTCTTCATCGGGCTCCGCTGCGCCGCGCGACAGCATCTCGCTTAGATCGCTGTTCCAATCATAGGAATCGACACGGGCCGCCGTGGCCATGCCTCGGGCGGCGGCGTCCACCCCCGCCGCGATCATTGTGCCGCCGACATGCGTGGCGTGATCGATAGCCGCGACATTGTTCATGTTCGACATGCGCCCGCCGGAAAATTCCTGATGTGACGTGAGCCCAGAGCCACCGTCCCACATACCAAGTACAAGATTAGTTCCGGTGAGCTGGTAGGGCGCCGCTTGAAGCACGTCCGCTCCGGTGGATATGGCGGCATTTACGTTGTGGGTCTCGTAATACAGGGGCTGACCGTCTTCATCGATGCTTACCACTTCGCGCACGCGTCCGTCGGGAAGCTCGACTCGCAGGGGAAGGCCAAGCTCCTCGGCGCGTCGGCGGCCTGCCTCGCGCCGCAGGTTTTCAAGCGCTTGCATGGTGGCCACGGCTTGATCGAGGTTGTCGGGGTCTGATAAATCCCCAGCCGCTTCGAGGATGTCGGCCAGACTCAAGCGGGCAATTCTTTTGTAGTCCACATCGTCGGCACGGACATTCAGTGCCGAGAAGAGAGCGTTAACATCTTTTCCCCGGCCTTCTGAGTCTGATGGTTTCAGTCCCTCTTCGCGCTCGCGATTGCCCTGCACGGACTCGTCGACATGGCGGGATTTGTCTTCGGTCAGTCCGGATTCGTCGGGATCGAGGGCCGGGTCATCTTGTGAGGCGCTTTGCGAGTCATCCGCGAAGGTTCGCTCGGCGGTTTCGGTGCGCGGTTCCCGGAATTCCTTCGGCGAGTCAAGCCGGTTTGTGTTGGAAAAAAGGGCCAAGACGCCTGCCGCCACAAGCAGCAGGACGCCGAGCAGGAGTACCCCCTTGGTTTGGATTCTTGCCATCAGCTTTTCGCGCCGGGATTCGGACACCCAGTGCCTCTCAAACTATACACCGGTTATCCGGCGTTTGATGATCTAATGTGATGGAATGTATGTCGACTTGAAACTGAACGACTTACAAAGAAAGTAGGCGTGACATTTGAGACATTGCGGTTGGCTGCTTGTCCGATATGCGTTCTCATCCTTCAGTCGACGGACCGCCGACCCTGCCCGTCCCCGTTGCGTCAAATAAGTATGACACCGAAATGGTGGATTGTTCTTTGGGGTGTTGCCTCATAATGATGACACCGTAGTTCTGTTTGTGTTTGCTGTTGTTGGAGCCCTCAGGCGGCCTTCCCCGGCTTGGAGACCGTCCCCGAAGGGGCGGCCCGGAGGGCCGAGGTCCCCAAGCCGGGGAAGGCCGGGCATCGCTGACCTTTCGCTCGCTTCTGCATCCGCTCAAACACCCGCTTGAGCTTTTCATCCACTTCAGCCTTCAACGTCAGGCAATCGAAATCTTTGAGTAGTGCTTGGATATGCTTCTTGGCCTTTTCATCGACCTGATCACTCTCCAAAAGTCGCTGGGCCGGTGTCCGGGGCGTATCATACTTCTTCCGGTAACGATGCCCGATCCGGCTCTTCGACACCAGCTTCTGGACCGGACAGAACAAGTTCCTCCAAAGCGACCACAGGATCCCTGCCTCATTGATCTCCTCCACACACTCGATGTCATTAATCCGGTCATGCCCCAGTAAGCGGCGGACATGTGTGCCGTTCTTCTGCTCAACGTGCGCCTGATCGTTTTTCATATACGGGCGCGAACGGGTCAGCTCAATCGCCGGACTGGCTGTACGGCAATAGTCATATAGATGCCAGTTCAGGAACTCGCCCCCGTTATCGCAATCCAACCCCAGAATCTTAAAGGGCAGCATCTGAGCCACTTGCTGCACCCGCTCCAGCGTACCTGTCGCGCCCCGGTTCCACATCATCCGCACCTCGGTCCATTGCGTGTGCACGTCCGTCATCGTCAACGACCACAGAAAGTTACCCTGCATACTGCCGCCGCAGTGCGCGACCGTATCCACCTCCAGCCAGCCCGGTTCCTGGACTGTCCATTCGCCCGCACGGATATCCACCTGCTGCTTAACAGCTGCAATACCCTGCGGCCGCCGGATCCGGCGGGGCTCAAGCAACCGCACAGGAGCAAGTAAACGATCAATGGTTGAGGCGCTTAGCTGAAATAGGCCCGCCCGAACAGCCGGAGCAAATGGCCCATATCGCCGCTCATAACTTTCCACATAGCAGCCCAGTACGGGGTGCAGCAGCTTCGAGCATGGCTGATCGGCAGCAAGCCAGACATCTTTTAAGGCCTCGGCCACCTCCGGGCCATAACGCGGACGCCGTCCCCGGCGCTGCGGATCACCCAAGCGGCTGTTGAGGACCTTGATCGCATGTTTACGGCTCAGTTCCATAGTCGCACAAAAATCATCCAAAAGCCGGCCCCGGGCCTTCTTCGTCTTCATTTTCCCATAGCGGTATCGCATCCGCTCCACATACTCTCTCTTCGCTGATTCACTCATTTTCATGACCCCATCATTTGGGTGTCATAATTATGAGGCAACACTATCTTTCCCGACCCAAACGCCAAAACGCGTTCGGTGTCATCTTTTATGAGGCAACGCGCGTCGCGGTATTTGGGACAAGTCAGGCTTGACTCGATGGGCGCGGATCAATAGGTTTATGCCCTTTTCGTAGCGGTGGCATCGGCGCGAACAGTCCTGCGGGCTTTGATTTCCGTTTGCTTATGGTAAGGTGGAGATGTTTTCACCGCCGCATGCCCGATGGTGTAATGGTAGCACACGGCCCTTTGGAGGCCAGAGTCAAGGTTCGAGTCCTTGTCGGGCAACCAATCGCCCGGCGACCGGGCAGATGGGACAGGCAGCGTGATCATATTTTCCGGAACAGCACATCCCGAATTGTCGAAGCAGATTGCGGATTTTGTCGAGCAACCGTTGGGATCGGTGGATATCAGCCGGTTCCCGGACGGTGAGATCATGGTGAAGATCATCGACAACATCCGGGGGCAGGACATTTTTATTGTTCAGCCGATATGCACGCCGCCGAACGAGTCGTTGATGGAGCTGTTGATCATGATCGACGCGGCGCGGCGCGCCTCGGCGGCTCGGATTACGGCCGTGTTGCCGTTTTACGGCTATGCGCGTCAGGATCGAAAGGATCAGCCGCGTGTGCCGATCACGGCAAAGTTGGTGGCGAACTTGCTGGTGGCGGCTGGGACGAATCGTCTGCTGACGATGGACCTGCACGCGCAGCAAATCCAGGGTTTCTTTGATATCCCGGTGGATCATTTGTATGCGGCGCCGGTGATTGTGAAGTATCTGCGTTCGCAGAAACTGGACAATATAGTGATTGTGTCGCCTGATGCGGGCGGCTTGAAGATGGCGTACGCGTATTCGACGATGCTGGAGACGGGCTTGGCGTTTGTCGCGAAACAGCGGCGCAGCCCCAGCGAAGTGGCGGCGATCGATGTGGTCGGCGACGTGAAGGGCCGCAACTGTGTGTTGGTGGACGATTTGTCCACAACCGCGGGCACGCTTTCGGAGGCGTCGCGTATTCTGATGGAGCGCGGGGCCAAGTCTGTGCGTGCGTCTGTGACGCACACATTGACGACGAAGACGGGCATGGATCGGTTGAAAAAGTCGCCGATCGAGGAATTGATTACAACCGACAGTGTGCCGAAGAACGATTGGGCGGGATGCCCGATCAAGGTGTTGTCCGTTGCGGAATTGCTGGGCGAAGCCATCAAGCGCATTCACGGCAATCAATCGGTGACATCGTTGTTTAAGATAGGCTGAAGAGGAGTTGATAAGAAGATGAAAGAAGAGATCAAGTTAGCAGCGCAGGTGCGAACGGAAACCGGGACAAAGGCGGTGAACCGTCTGCGTCGTGCGGGCGCGGTGCCCGGCGTCATTTACGGAACAAGCGATCCGAAGAATGTCCAGTTCAGCGCCGCGACGTTTGCCGCGTTGCAGCGTCATCATACGAGTGAAAACGTGATGTTGAGCCTCGAAATCGAGGGCGACCGCGCGCACAAGGTGCTCGTACGCGATGTGCAGCATCATCCATTGACGGGTGCGCCCCTGCACGTGGACTTCTACGAGCTGTCCATGACCAAGCGCGTGGCTGTATCCATTCCGTTGGAACTGACGGGCGATCCGATCGGTGTGACGCGCGACGGCGGCGTGTTGGAACATATCCTGCGCGAAATCGAAGTGGAGTGTTTGCCGGACGACATTGTGGAGGAATTGCCCTTGGACGTGTCCGCGCTGGAAATCGGGGATCGTCTGACGGTCGCCGATATCCCGTTGGATCCGGAGAAGTACGATCTGATCACCTCCCCCGAAATTGCCGTCGCGGCCGTCGCGGCGCCGCGTGTCGAGGAGGAAGAGGAAGCGGAAGAAGAAGCCGCCGAAGGCGCCGAGCCGGAAGTGATCGGCGAGAAGAAGGACGAGGAAGAAGGCGAGCAGGCAGAAGAGAAGAAGGACGAGGGGGAGAAGAAGTAGGAAGTAAGACGTGGGAAGTGGAAAGTGTACTGCACACTGAACACTGAACACTGAACACTGAATACTGACCACGGGGGCTTCGCATGTGGCTGGTGGCCGGGCTCGGAAATCCGGGGAAACGCTATGAGCGGACCCGGCACAATGTCGGATTTGACGCCGTGGAGGAGCTGGCGCGCCGGGGCGGTCAGCCGTTTCGGCGCAGTTGGCGATTTCCGGGACAATTGGCGGAGGTGCGTGAGGATGCGCACCGTTTGCTGTTGCTCAAGCCGCGCACGTATATGAACCGAAGCGGCCAGGCGCTCGCCCCGGTGATGCGTCGGAAGGGGCTTGCGCTGTCCGACTTGATCGTGATAGTGGATGATACGGATTTGGAGTGCGGCAGAATCCGGATCCGCCGGCGCGGAGGCGCGGGCGGGCATAACGGATTGAAATCCGTAATCGCGGCGCTCGGCAGCGATGATTTCATTCGCCTGCGCATCGGCGTGGGCGGCCGTCCGGAAGAACGTGACATGGTGGACCATGTCCTAAGCGGGTTCGCCCCTGATGAGCGTAGGGTGGTGGATGAAGCGGTCGTGCGCGCCGGCGACGCAGTCTGGTGCGTGATACGCGACGGCGTGGAATATGCGATGAACCGTTACAACGGGTGACGCGTCGCAATAGCATAAGAGAGTAAGGAGAAGTAGAGCGTTGAATACATACGAAGGCATGTTCATTTTCAAGGATTCGCTGAACGAGGACGAAGTCGAAGACGCCGTCAAGGACGTCGGTGAAGAGATTCAGAAGTTGGGCGGCAACGTCGAGAACACGGCGCGTGTCGGTAGGCGTCCGTTCGCGCGACTGCAGGGCAAGCGCGAGAAGGCGGGACATTATATTGTCATGAATTTCCGTCTGGACGCGTCGAAGATTACGCCTTTGCTGGCGCGTTTAAAGTTGAAAGACGAAGTGTTTCGCACGCAAATCATGCGGCAACCCGCCGCGGAAGAAGCGGCTGCGGCCGCGAAAGGATAAGTCATGGCCTCACTGAACAAGGTCTTTTTGATCGGGAACCTCACGCGCGATCCGGAAGTCCGGTATCTGCCTTCGGGCGCCGCCGTTGGCGATTTGCGGCTGGCGGTCAACCGCAAGTACAAGACGCAGCAGGGCGAGGACAAGGAGGAGACCTGTTTTGTGGGCGTGGCCGTGTGGGGACGTCAGGCCGAGACGTGCCAGCAGTATTTGTCCAAGGGCTCGCCGGTGCTCATTGAGGGGCGGCTCCGTTACGAAGAGTGGGAAAAGGACGGCCAGAAGAATAATCGCTTGAGCGTAACCGCTGAGCGCGTACAGTTCATGAGCTCGCCGGGCCGCGGCGGCTCGTATGGCGGGGATGCGCCGGGAGCGGGCGGAGGTGAACGTCGGCCGGCCTCGCAAGATTCCGCTCCGTCGGAGTCGGGCGATGACGATGACCTGCCGTTTTAAGAAATAATGGCGCGACCGTTTGTGCGTCGCGTATTTGAAGCGATTCAAGGAAAGCAAGGAAGACAGTAATGATGAAAAGAAAGTCGGGTAAGAAACGTCGAAGCCCCCGGTATGATAATGCGGACGCGGGGCGCGCCCCAAAACGACTCGAAGGGGTTGAGTCCATTGATTACAAGGACGCAGAGTTGTTGCGCCGTTTCATGACGGAGCGGGGCAAGATCATGCCGCGCCGCACCACCTACGCTTCAGCCAAACAACAACGCCAGATTCGCCGCGCCATCCGACGCGCGCGCGTGATGGGCATGCTTCCGTAAATCTCAGGAGACGCGATCATGGCCAAGGAAGTCATTTTACTTGCCGACGTCGATGGACTCGGCGTTGAAGGCGAAATCGTGCGCGTGGCGGACGGTTACGCGCGCAACTATCTCGAACCGCGCAAGAAGGCTGCGCCGGTAACACGCGCCACGCGGCAGCTCGTGGAAAGGAAGAAGCAGGAGCGCCTGGCGCGCGATGCGGCCGAACGCGAAGCCGCCGAGGCGTTGGCCGCCCAGTTGGCCGGCGCATCCGTCACCATCCCCGTCAAGACCGGCGAAAACGGCAAGCTGTTCGGCGCTGTGACCGTCGCCGATATCCTCGCCGCACTTGAAAAACAGCAGATTGCGCTCGACAAGAAACAATTGGAATTGTCCGCGTCCATTCGCGAATTGGGCGTGTTTGATCTGCCGGTGAAGCTGCATCCCGACATCGAAGCCACGCTAAAAGTGTGGGTTGTAGAGGAATAGAAGCGCCATGGCCGCCAAGATCACTCCCGCCAAGTCGCTGAAGAGTGATCGAATACCGCCGTATAGTGAGGAAGCGGAACGCGGTGTGCTTGGATCGGCCCTGCTGGACGCTACGCGCGTCATCGATCTCTGCGTGGAACGCCGTCTCGTGCCCGATTCTTTTCATGTCCCCGCCCATCAGCTTCTTTTCGAACTATTGGTAGACATGAACAACGCGGGGCAGGTCATCGACCTGCTGACGGTCGGCGAACGTCTGGAGACGGCCGAGCTGATCAATAAGGTGGGCGGCCGCGAATATCTCCTGCAACTCGTGGATTTTACGCCGACCGCGGCGCATGCGGAACACTACATCGAGATCGTCCGCCAAAAGCATCTGCTCCGCACCATCATCGACTGTTCGCGTTCGGCCATCGACAAGTGTTACGCCGAGGAAGAGAACGCCGACGAGGTGTTGAGCGAGACCGAACAGAGCTTCTTCGACATCGGCGAGCAGGATAGTCGCGGCGTCGCCAAATGGCCCGAGCTCGTCCGGCACGCGATGGAAGATATCGAGGACATGTTCCAAAACCAACGCGGCATAACCGGCGTTTCCACCGGTTATAAGGACCTCGACAAGACTCTGCTCGGCCTGCAAAAAGGCGACATGATTATTATTGCCGCGCGGCCGTCCATGGGGAAGACGTCTCTCGCCATGAACATCGCGGAGAAGGTGGCGTTGGGCGATGTGAAGGATAAACAGCCGCGGCCGGTCGCCGTGTTCAGTCTGGAAATGTCGCGTGAGCAGTTGGTGCGCCGCATGATCTGTTGTCGCGCGCGTGTCTCATCGCACAAACTGTCCGGCGGTTTTGTGTCGCAGGTCAATCACGGTCACCTCATGCAGGCCGCCGATGCATTGATCAAAGCACCGATGTATCTCGATGACACGGCCGGGCTTACCGCCGTGGAATTGCGCGCACGCGCCCGTCGCCTGAAGAAGCGATTTGATATTCAACTGATTGTCGTCGATTACCTGCAACTGTTGCACTATCCGCAATACGCCGCCGAAGGGCGACAACGCGAAACGGCGGCCATTTCCGGTGCGCTAAAAGCAATGGCCAAGGAGTTGCGTATCCCGGTGATTGTGCTGAGCCAGTTGAGTCGGGCGCCGGAAACGCGTGACAAACGCGCCGTGCCTAAACTGTCCGATTTGCGGGATTCCGGCTCCATCGAGCAGGACGCCGACGTGGTAGGCTTGTTGCGCCGACCGTGCAAGTACCCGGATGATCCGGATTCGGGCGATGAAAAGCTCGCGATCCTGGACATCGCCAAACATCGTAACGGGCCGACCGGCGAAGTGCGCCTGCACTTTGAGGACGACTTCACTCGCTTCGAGGATCGCGCACACCATGGTGTGGACCATGAGGAAGCTTTCGCCCCGGACGAAGAAGGGGTCGAAGTATGACGCCAGTCCGTGGGCTGTTGATTGCACTGGCATGTTGCTGGTTGGTCCTGCCGTCGATCGCGCAGGTGCCGATCGTGCGGGATGTCCGCATCCAGCATGAAGGGCCCGGCATGCTCGACGAGGACTCGGTTCGCGCGTTTATCGGGCTCGAACCCGGCGATCGCTACAACCCCAACGTGATCAACCGCGATGTCCGCGCCCTCCAGGAAACGGAACGGTTCACGCGCGTCTCGGCGTCGCTCGACGTACTGTCCGAGACCGAGGTGGATGTCGTCTATGAAATCCGCAGCAAGCCGCGGTTGCGTAGTATCAGGGTCGAGGGCGGCGAACGTACGAGCAATCGCCGCATACGCGATATCCTCGATCTACAGATCGGAAGTCGTGTAGACGACAACACGATTGCCGTGCGCGCCCATGATGTGTACGAGCATTATCGGAAACGCTATTTCATCGATCCTCAGTTGACATGGACGATCGATGTGGACGAGGAACGCGGGACGGCCGACGTTCATATTCAGGTGGATGAGGGGAAGCGCGCGGCGGTATGGCGCATACGCTTCGATGGAAACGAGCATGTGTCGTCGCGGCACTTGCGGCGTGCCATGGGGCAGGGGGCGTGGCGGCCCTGGTCCTGGTTGACAAAGGGTAACCGTTTTGAGCCGCACCAGTTGGAAGCGGACCGGGACGCCTTGCGCCGCGTGTATATGGATCGGGGTCATCTGGACGTGCGGATCGGCGAGCCGGTGATCGAAGAGGGGCCGGGTCGGCGTCGTGTAAGCGTGCGCATTCCCGTGGAAGAGGGCCCCGTCTATCGGATTGGAAACGTCTCACTGGAAGGGATCACCTTGTTCCCGAAGGACGATCTGTGGCCTGCGGTTCGTTTGCGACCCGGCGATGTCGCATCCATGGGCGAGATCGAGCAGAGTCGAAGCAACCTGCGCGACTTCTATGGAAGCCGGGGCTACATCCGCACCATTCCGCGTTATCGGTTGGAGCCCGATTTCGAGGAGGCCGTCGTGGATCTGGAGTTCGATATCCAGGAGGGCGAGCTCTCCCATATTCGCGACATTCGTATTCGCGGAAATACACGCACGAAAGACAAGGTCATCCGCCGCGAGCTTGCGGTCATGCCGGGCGACATTTTCGATGAAGTGCGTGTGCGCCGCAGCGAAGCGCGCCTGCGCAATATGGGATATTTCGACATGGTGCGCAGTTCGTCCGTGCCCACCCCGGAAGAAGACGTCTACGACCTCGTCATTGACGTCGAAGAAGGGCGGACGGGACAGTTGGTCGCGGGCGTCGGTTTTTCCAGTATTGATCGGGTGGTCGGCTTTGCGGAAATTTCGCAGAACAATTTCGATCTCTTCGGCTGGCCGTACTTCACCGGTGGCGGGCAGAAGGTGCAGTTGCGCACGCAGATCGGGAGTCGCCGGTCCGATGTCGAGTTTTCATTCGTCGAGCCCTGGTTTCTCGATCGGCAGTTGGCGTTTGATTTCAACCTGTTCCGTCGCGACGCGCGTTTCTTCAGTCGCGAATATGATCAGCGCAGCATTGGCGGCAGCGTGGGATTGGCGCGGCCGGTCGGGCGGCATAGCCGCTTGCGGCTGAGTTATGGGTTGGAGGAAATAGAGATCCGGAACGTCTCGGACGACGCGTCGGACATTATCAAGGAAGAAGAGGGTCGCCGGACCAAGAGTTTTATGACGCTCACGCTTACGCGTGATACACGAGACCATTTCTTCGTGCCTACGCGCGGCAACCGCACGGTCTTATCCGCGCAGGTCGCGGGCGGCCCGTTGCAAGGCGAAACGGACCTGTACGCGCTTGAGGCGCGCACGTCCCAGTTCTTCCCGCTATGGTTCGGGCATGTCTTCAGTCTGCGGGGCGCTGTGGAGGTGGTCGAACGATACGGCGACTCCGATCGCGTGCCTATTTTCGACCGTCTTTTTCTGGGCGGTCCGCGTAATGTCCGCGGGTTCCGGTTCCGCGATGTCGGGCCCAAGGACGAATTCGGCGAGCCGATCGGCGGCAAGTCCTCGGCCTTTGTCAGTGCCGAATACAGTGTTCCGGTCGTCCAGAACATTCGTCTGGCCACGTTTTACGATGCGGGCATGGTCTGGCCCGACGCATATGAGTTTCGCATGAACGACATCAACTCGGCTTACGGCGTCGGCATTCGCTTCGACATCCCTGGATTCCCGTTGCGCTTTGACTACGCGTGGCCCCTGGAAACCGACGAATTTAACGACCGCAAGTCGGGTCGGTTCAGTTTCATGATCGGCCACGTGTTTTAATTTGGCCATTTGTCAAACGTAGCGGGTTGTGTTAGCGTCTAGCCACCAATCTGCAGATGGTTGCGTAACTGAAACGATAGGAGCTTGTTGTCATGAAAATTATTCCATGGAGTCTTGCATGCGCCGTATTGGGCATGGCGCTGGCGCTGCCCGCGCAAGCACAGGACGGGCGAATCGTGTTTATCGATCTGGACCGTGTCTTTAATGAGTTTTACAAGACTAAACTCGCTGACGCGCAATTAAAGGAACAGGCGGATGAGTTCAATGAGGAACGTCGCCGCATGGTCGATGAATATGAAGCAATGAACGAGCGCTTCAATGAAGCCCGCGAACAGGCGCAGGACGCCGCATTGAGTGAAGACGTCCGAAATCGCATGCGCAATGAGGCCGAGGAGCTTCTGATCGAGATCCGCGACTTTGAAAGCCGCATCCAGCGGTTTGACCAAACGCGCCGCAAGCAGTTGGAGGATCAGGGGCGCCGCATGCGCACGCGCATCGTGGGCGAGATTCAGGATGAAATCCGCGACTATGCGCGAGCGCAAGGGTTTCACGCGGTGATCGACTCTTCCGGTCAAAGCCTCAATGCCGTCGAGCTGGTGTTGTACGTCGAAAACCGCATCGACATATCCGATGCCGTCATCGAGATCCTCAACAAGGGCCGTTAAGGCGTCGCGCATGACGACATACACCCTTGCACAAATCGCGGAACAGGTGGACGGAACCGTGGATGGTGATGACGCGGTCGCCGTGCGGGGCGTGGCGGGATTACGCGAGGCCTTGGACGGCGATCTTTCCTTTTTGGCCAATCCCAAGTATGCCCCGCTCGTGTCCGGAACCAAGGCGTCCGCCGTGATCGTGGCGCAGGACTTCGACGGTGAAGCGCCCTGCGCGCTCGTGCGTGTGA
>SKZA01000351.1 GCA_007127595.1 Kiritimatiellia bacterium | reverse complement strand
CGCACCTCACTCGCCAACAAGAACAGCAGGCCCTGCAAGCCTTACGGCGGGCCGTCGAACTCGGCGGTGAGCCGGTGCGGGATGCCGTACGACGTGACCAGCGCTTTGACGGGCTACGGCATACGCGCGAATTCCAGCAACTTGTGCCCGGCGCCGCCCCGCAACAGCGGCAGGGAATGAGCCTGCCGTTCCAGCTCTGATTCTTCCTTTGACGCCGCCCCGCTTCGGCCCTATGATAGTAGGTGGTACAAAAACGAGCCGTTTGTGACACACAGGAGACGGATTATGACAACGTATCGCTCTATTCGCTATGCTTGCATCGCCTTTCTCGGCGTTCTGTTGGTGGTCCCTTTCGAAGTGCTGGCCCAGCAGGCCAATGATGTGCTTCGTATTCGCCGGGTGGAAGGGGACATGGTACGGGCGCCCCAATATCAAGTCACCGGGGGCACGCGCACGCAGCGTCAACGCCAGTGGTTGCAGGTGAAGACGGAGTTTGAGACGCGCCCGGACTGGATCGACGAGTTGACCTTTACCTATTACATCGTGCTACGGCATCGGCGTCCGCCGGAAGGGCAGCCGGAATTCATGTTGTTCCGCGGTGAGAACACGTATGTCAATGTTGCCCGTACGCGCGACGGTCAGAGTACCGTCTTCCTGCATCCCAGCACGGTGGAACGTTACGGGGAGTTGTTCCGGGTCGGGGTAGTCATTTCGTCGGCAGGCCGCATGCTCGGCATGGCCAGCAATCCGGACAGTGATCAGCGCTGGTGGGAGCAATTGCCGCCGCGTTCGGGCTTTGTCTTGAACCGCATGCAGACTCCGTTTGCGATGGTCAACTTCGACGATTTCGAGGCGATCAAGCCGCCCGACCGGTAGGCGACACGCGCTTTTGAACAGAAGCTCGCAAAGGCCGGGGCGTTGGAATCAAGCATCTTGAGTCAGGCCACGCCCATGAGAATTTTGAACAGGAGGCCGCAGAGACACAGGCGGAATAGATTAACTTTATGAGTCAGGCCGATGCCTTCAGCTCTTTTTATTGTTGTTGAGGGAAATGCCCTGTCCGACCACTGACTACTGGATATCCAACACCCTCCCCCCCTAACAAAAAAAACAAATGGCCCCGGCCTGACTCATGAGCTCAATCCTCATCGCCAACGTCTCTGCGAGCTTCTGTTCAAATTTTGAGATGATGAATCGAGAGTAAGATTAAGAGTACGTGTTAGAACGAAGTTCGCCCTGAACCCTAAACACTCGCATCCCGTATCCCGTATCCCGTAACCCTCCGCCCTGCTTACGAACAGCCCATGGAATTCCCGCAGTTGAAGCAGCGGTAGCAGGCGCCGTTACGCACGGTGAGCGAGCCGCAGGTGTCGCAGATGGGCGCGTCTTCCATGAAGTGCGCAAATTGGTCGTCCAGTTTCTCGGGGCCCGCGTCCGTCGCGTTCGGCGGGGCGGCCTGCAGGGTGGTGGCGCTGTCCTCCGTGTCGTCTCCGAGATCGTTGTCTGTCTCGGCGGTGCCTTTCATCGCCGCTTTGTACCCTTTCACAAAGGTCAGGCCCATCCAGCGGAAGATGTAATCCATCAACGATTTGGCCATCGGGATATCCGGATTCTTGGTGAATCCGCTCGGCTCAAAACGTGTGTGCATGAATTTGTTCACCAGCGTCTGGACATCGACGCCGTATTGCAGGCAGATGGAGATCGCCGTGCCGAACGCGTCCATGATGCCGCCGATCGTACTGCCTTCCTTCGCCATCGTGATGAATAACTCGCCCGGACTGCCGTCTTCGTACAGGCCCACCGTGAGGTATCCTTCGTGTCCGCCGATCTCGAACTTGTGCGTGATCGAGCGGCGCGTATTCGGTAGACGCCGGCGCAGCGGATGCGCTTTTGTCCCGTTGGAGCCCGGCTTCTTCTCGTCCGCCGTTTTCGTTTCACTCTTGCCCGTGCTTACCGGCTGACTGCGTTTGCAGCCGTCGCGATAGATCGCCAGCGCCTTCAATCCGCGTTTCCAGCCCTCGACATAGGTTTCCATGATCTCTTCCACGGTGGCCTGTTCGGGCATGTTCACCGTCTTGCTGATCGCGCCGGACAGGAACGGTTGTACCGCCGCCATCATTTTCACGTGCGCGAGGTAGGGAATGTACCGTTTCCCGTTGCGCGGCTTAAACGCACAATCGAATACGGCCAGGTGCTCGGGAAGCAAGCCCGGCGCGCCTTCGATCGTGTCATGTTCATCGATATATTCGATGATGCCGTCGATCGTTTCGTTGTCGTATTGCAGGCGCTGGAGCGCCTGCCGGACCGTGCGGTTTACAATTTTTAAGAGCCCGCCGCCGGCCAGCAACTTGTACTTCACCAGCGCAATGTCCGGTTCCACGCCGGTCGTGTCGCAATCCATCAGAAAACCGATCGTGCCTGTCGGGGCCAGGACCGTTACCTGCGCGTTCCGATAGCCGAACCGTTTGCCGAGCGCCACGGCCTCGTCGCCGCAAATCTTCGCGGCGTCCAGCAGGTAGTCCGGGCAATGCCGCTGTATATCGCGGATGGCGTCCCGGTGCATGTTCAGCACGTCCAACATCGGTTCGCGGTTATCCTTGTACCCTTCGAACGGGCCGCGTTGTGCGGCGAGGCGCGCGGATTGACTGTACGCTTCAAGGTGCATCACCGCCGTAATCGCCGCCGCGATCCCGCGTCCTTCATCGCTGTCATACGGCAGGCCGAACGACATCAGCAACGAACCGAGATTCGCGTAGCCGAGACCGAGCGTGCGATAGATATGACTGCGTTCGGCGATCGATTCCGTCGGGTAGCTGGCGTTATCGACCACGATTTCCTGTGCCGTGATAAATACGTCCACCGCCGCCTTAAACCGTTCCACGTCGAACCGCCCGTCCGCGTCCACGAACTTCATCAGGTTCAGCGACGCCAGATTGCACGCCGTATTGTCCAGGAACATGTACTCGCTACACGGGTTGGACGAGTTGATCGCCGCGGAGTTCTTGCAGGTGTGCCATCGTTGAATGGTGTCTTCAAACTGCACGCCGGGATCGCCGCAGATCCATGTGCCTTCCGCCATCCATTTCAACAGATCGCGCGCCTTGTACGCGGGGCCGGGCTTGTTCGGGTCCGTCACGTAATGGGTTTGCCACTCCCGATCCTCAATCGCCGCCTGCATGAAGGCGTCGGTGACGCGTATGCTCAGATTCTCGTTCTGGAAGCAGATGGACCCGTAGGCTTCGCCGTTGAAATCGCCGTCGTATCCGGCTTCGATCAAGGCCCACGCCTTCTTTTCCTCGTTGGATTTCGCCTGAATGAACTCCTTGATGTCGGGGTGCCAGTCTTTCAGCGTGTTCATCTTCGCCGCGCGCCGGGTTTTGCCGCCCGATTTGACGACGCTGGCGATTGAGTCATACACTTT
>SKZA01000306.1 GCA_007127595.1 Kiritimatiellia bacterium | reverse complement strand
TTACCGTCTGAATTTCAGAAAGCCGAATATGGCCCATGCGGCCATGATCGTGGTCACAAGAATTAGTATGGGGACCGGCCCGAACTGGGCAATGAGCGGCAGCGACGCAGCGGTGAACAGCCCGCCTCCCACCACCGGCTCGAACAGCAATTGCTTGTAACCGAAGCTGTGCATGGCGCCCGTGCGATTGTCCGGATCGGTCATGCGAATCAACAGCAAGCCGATCACGGTCATCCCCATGCACTGCCCGAAGTTCGCCAATCCGTACGGGACCCAATCCTTCTCGAAAATACGCGGCGCCAGCAGAACGAACATGAGAATGTTCCAAACGATTCCCGCCAAAGCCAGTAGTGCGAACGGACCGATATGCGTGCCGATCGCTGCGAGTGAAAGCGTGGCCAATGCCGATACGATCAAGAGGTCCAACGCCGTCCCCGAAACACGATTTACCAATTGGCGATCAATCTTCTCCGTGCGACCCGTGCGATCGAGGACGATTTGAACCAGTACCCCGCCGATCATGGCCAACGGGAACAGCGGGATGTGACGCATCAGCTCGGGCCCGCCTGCCGCGACCCATGTGTAGCGCTCTATAACCATCAACCCCTTGTGAAGAAGCCAGCCAAGGCCGATGGCCAAACCGATGTAACCCAAATGGATCGACAAAGGATCGATCAAGTGGTCGCTTCCCTCCTTACGCGCTTCGATCAATTCCCGTTCATCATGTTCAGAGAGTTGTTCCTGTTCGTTCTCATCCGTCTTACCCGGCTCTTTGAGGTGTCCTTTTCGCACGGCCCAGTTGACGAGCACCGTGCCGATCAAGACACCCGCCACCACTCCTACCGTCGCCAACCCCAATGCCAGATCAGCGCCATCCTCAAAACCCAATTCACGAAACGTATCGGCCAACCCCGCCGCCGTTCCATGTCCACCTTCGAAACTAATCTCGATCAGTGCGCCCGACATCGGGTTGATGCCCCACACCGGCCCCAAGACCAGCAAGAAGAGTAAGAGTCCCACCACATACTGCCCCCAAGCGATTATTTGCCCGTGGACGACCATCGGCCCGGCATCCCGCCAGATTTCGCGAGGCGGCGCTATACTCTTTCCGATAAAGAGAGCGGCAAACACCACGCTGATCAACAAGCCCGGGATCCGACTCCATACATCCAACAGCGGCTCGGGGAAAATTCCGGACGCCAACGCGCCTTCCCCATTACCGAAAAGTCCCACCACCCGGCCCAGAACCTCCGGTCCGAGCAACAGCGCCACGAGTCCGGCCAGGATGGAGCTCGGGAGATATAGCGCCTGAAAAACGCGGACATACACCCGTATATACTTGCCCAGCAACAAGAGAATGCTGATCAAGACAAAGGCCCAAAATGCGTCTGTGATGCTTGTCATATACTTTCGTGTTTCGTTCTAATCTTGTCGGCTAAACACATTCATGACAAGTTCCCATTCATGAAAGAGAAGAGCGTAGATGTCGCCGTCATCGGGGCCGGCACGTCCGGCCTTGTTGCTTTGCGCGAGATACAGAAAGTAACCAAAGACTTCGTCCTGATACAGGACGGCCCATATGGTACCACGTGCGCGCGGGTCGGATGCATGCCGTCCAAGGCCTTTATTCAGATCGCGCACGACTACCATCGGAGGGCCTATTTCAGCCAACAGGGTATACGCGGCCAGGAAGGGTTGTCCGTGGACCTGCCCGCCGTCATGCGGCGTGTTCGCGAATTGCGGGACCGGTTCGCGGGCGGGATGATGAAGAAGACCGACCGTTTCGGAGAGAAATTCATCAAGGGGCGGGCGCGCTTTGTCGAGCCCACCGTGCTTGACGTGGACGGACTCCTCATACGCGCAAAGAGTGTCATCATCGCTACCGGCTCGCGCCCCATAGTGCCTGACGCGTGGCGCCCGTTCGGAGACCGCATCTGGACCAGCGACACGTTCTTCGAGTTGGAAACCCTCCCCTCCTCCGTAGCTGTTATCGGGCTGGGCGTGATCGGCTTGGAACTCGGCCAAGCGATGGCGCGGCTGGGGATTGATGTGATCGGTGTTGCCCGTTCGCAACATCTGGGCGGCATTACCGATCCCGAAGTGCTGGACGCCGCCGCAACCGTCATCGGGAAAGAAATGACGTTATGGCGTGGGCATACCGCCGAGATAGCGGAAACGGATGGCGAAAAACTGAAGATCAATGCAGGCGATCAGAGCCGCACTGTGGACGCCGTTCTTGCCGCCATGGGGCGTCGCCCGAATGTGGACGATATGGGGCTTGAGAATCTCGGCGCGCCGCTTCGTTCCGACGGCGTACCGGAATATGATCCCGACACCCTTCAAATCGGGAACCTGCCCATCTTCATTGCCGGCGACGTCAACGCCGCGCGTCCGATTCTGCACGAAGCATGGGACGACGGACGCATCGCCGGGTATAACGCCGTGCGAGACAAGGCGGCGTGCTTTGTAAGACGCACACCCCTGCATGTAGTCTTTTCCGACCCGAACATCGCCATGGCGGGCCGCCTCTACGACGAATTACCGAAAGACGGGTATGTTACAAGCGATGTCCGATTCGAGGATCAGGGCCGCGCCCTGATTCGTAATGAGAATGCCGGGATCCTGCGTCTCTACGCGAAACCCGACACCGGTCAGTTGCTCGGGACAGAGATGTGCGCCCCCGCAGGCGAACATCTGGCCCATCTTCTGGCTTGGTGCATTCAGCAGAAGCTCCCCGTGCATGAAATGCTGAAGATGCCCTTTTATCATCCCGTCATTGAGGAAGGCTTACGTTCCGCCCTGGAAGACTTGGCCCGCAAACTCCACGATCACGTCGACGTGCCCGATCTCGCGTTCTGCGATGAGACGTCGATGAGCGGGTTGACGTAGTACCCTTTCGCCGCCCATTCCTATTATGCCGTCCGGCCCGAGATCTACTATGCATGCGCTACGTTATACATCCTGGCTGCCCCCGCTGATCTGGATGGGGGTGTTGTTTCACGTTCTAACCATGCCGGTGGAAGTGGAGCCAACGCCTTGGTTGCCGCCGCATTTCGACAAGGTCGTGCATTTTGTGCTGTTCGCGGTCCTCGCGTGGCTATTGGTTCTGCCCTTCACGCTTTCGTTGTCGTGGACCCTCCCGGTCTCCGCCCTCAACGGCTTCCTGATCGCGACGAGTTACGGGGCATGGACCGAATACATCCAATCTACCATTCCTCACCGGCATGGGACCGTCTCGGACGCAATAGCGAACATGCTCGGCGCCGCAACGGTCTTTGCGGCGGTACGCTTCGCGCCCCGCCTGTATCGTCTTCTCGGCTCACTTCAACGTTGAACGTTCGATGTCGCGCGGTCCGCCCCGCACATGCGCATGCGTGTCAACCTAATGGCCTGATCGACATAACGCCCCCCACGGCCTTGGGCCGTGGGAGCG
>SKZA01000169.1 GCA_007127595.1 Kiritimatiellia bacterium | reverse complement strand
TGCGTGCCTGCAACCGCGCGCGCGTCATCCGCTCGCGCAGGCCGCCTTCCTTCGTGAAATCGCGCTCCAACTTCTTGATTTGTCGGTCCAGCAAATAGCTGGTGACGCGGATCAGTCCGATGATGACGTTCACGCAGATTTCGGGGTCGGGATGTTCGATTCCTTTGCGGAACGTTTCGTACGTGCTCTCGCGAATTCTGTTCAATTGGCGCAAGCGCCGGGTGTGCGTGTGGTTTTCATCCCACTCGGCGAGCCCGCGTTCGCGCAGAAAATCGCGGTAATCTTCAAGCAGTTCTTCCTGACTGGCGCGAGCCACGTTGGTCAGCTTGATCTCCATTTCTTTGGAGGTCGCCGAGGCCATGCTCCCTTCCACAATGTTCTGTTTCCCGGACCGCGCTGCTTGAATCATCTGATCGCGCGTACGGTCGCGTGGCTGAATGAACCGCTTGCAGAAATAGACCGTGGCATCGAAGACGATCTCGGCCTTCTGATGAGAGATCAGATTCTTGTATCCGCCGTGAGGCGGAATGAAAGGGCGTTGTGTGTTCATGTTGGTCTCCTTTGAAAAGGACTCCAAGGACGACAAGGACCCAAAGGACTCTGAATCCTTGCTGTCATTGTTGTCGTTGCTGTCCTTTTGCTTCTGTTCAGTTCTTGTTCCTGAACACATAAGGAAACGACCGCGCCCCATTTCCGGAAAAATCTGCGATGCGGCCGCTCACCACGGGATGACATACAGTAGCACGGCCACATAGTGCAGGGCGCTGCCGACCAATACGAAGCCGTGCCATACGGCGTGGCTGTGCGGAAGCCTTTTCCAACCGTAAAACACAAGGCCGATGGTGTAGAACAAGCCGCCGGCAAGAATCCATCCGATGCCGGTCCAGGTGACGGCTTCCAGTAGATGATGGGCTCCCACGAGGATGGTCCAGCCCATCAGAAGATACACCGCCACAGACGGCTTGCGGAAGCGCGCGCCGAAGATTGATTGCAGCGTGATGCCGACAAAGGCCAGGCCCCACACCGCGCCGAATATGCTCCAACCCCACGGTCCGCGCAGCGTCACGAGCGTGAACGGCGTATAGGTGCCGGCAATCAGCAGATAGATCGCAGACCGGTCAATGAATTCGAAGACGCGCTGTGCGTTTTCCGAGCGGACACTGTGATACAGCGTGGAGGCCGCATAAAGCAGGATCAGGGCGGTGGCATAGATCGAGCAGGAGACGACATGCCAGGCCGTCCCGCGCAGGCTCGCGAGCGAAATCAGGACAATCGCGCCCGCGCCGCTCAGGATCAATCCTACGCCGTGGATCAGGGCATTCGCCCGTTCTTCGGCCTCGGTGAAGATATGCGCCCGTACATATTGCTGCATGAAGCCACGTTACCCCATCGCCAATCGCTCGCGCAACAGCGTGATCCTGCGACCCGATTCGGCGTTGCGTACGGCGATCGCCACCGCCTTCGGCATACCAAGTAGGATGACCATCTTCTTGCCGCGCGTGATCGCCGTGTAGAGCAGATTGCGCTGCAATAGGACGTAATGCTGTGTGTGAATCGGGATGATGACGAACGGATACTCGCTTCCCTGACTCTTGTGCACGGTAATGGCATAGGAAAGTGAAAGCTCGTCCAATTCCTGAAAGTCGTACTCCACCGTCCGGTGCTCGAAACGTACGCGCATGGAGCGTTCCGCCGGATCGATGGACGTGATGCGGCCGATATCTCCGTTGAACACGTCCTTCTGATAATCGTTGACCATCTGCATGACCTTGTCGCCGATGCGATACTTGTACCCGAATCGTTCGACGTAATCCCCGCGCGGATTCAGCGCTTCCTGTAACGCCTGGTTCAGGTGTTTTGCGCCGAGTACGCCGCGTTGCATGGGCGTAATGACTTGGACATGTTCAATCGGATCGAGGCCGAACCGGCGCGGCAGCGACTCCTTCACGGTGCGCACAAGCCGCGCCGCCGCCGCTTCCGGCTCCTCTTCATGCACGAAATAGAAATCGCTCGCCGTCCTGTCCTTTGTGTCCTTGCTGTCCTTCCCGTCCTTGTCGGGCGCCACCGGCTGTTCTCCCCGATTGACACGATGCGCGTTGGTGATGATGGCGCTTTCCGCCGCCTGCCGAAAAACATCCGTCAGGCGACACACGCCGAACCGGTCGCAATCGATCAGGTCGCGCAGGACCGTTCCCGGGCCAACTGACGGGAGCTGGTCGATGTCGCCGACCCAAATCACCGCTGCGCGTTGCGGGATGGCGCGGATGAGTTGATAGGCGAGCGATATGTCAATCATGCTGGCTTCGTCGATGACAAACACGTCGGCTGTGAGTTTGCGATCGGCGTTATGCTTGAACTGGCCGGTGCCCGGATCGAATTCAAGCAGGCGATGAATAGTCTTGGCGGTGAGCCCCGTCGTCTCGCTCATGCGTTTGGCCGCGCGCCCGGTCGGCGCGCATAGCGCAACGTTCAACTTCTTGGCGCGAAAGATCTTGAGAATCGAGTTTACAATGGTCGTCTTCCCGACGCCGGGCCCGCCGGTAATGATCATGACCTTGCTGCTTACGGCGAGGCGGATGGCGTCCTGTTGGGACGGCGCTAGATCGAGTTTCACCTGTTGTTGCGCCCACTGGATGGCCTTTTCGACATCGATCGACGGGCAGGGGTGCGGACCGTTCGTCAGGCGCAGGAGATCGGCGGCAAATCCGGTTTCCGCGATGTGCAGCGGGCGCAGATAGATCAACGTCTCGCCGTGCTGGTCCTGTTCGCTTACCAGCCGGGCCTTTTCGATGCCGTGCGCAACGGCGGTTTCGATGATCTCCGGCGGGATATCCAGAATCTTGACCGTTTCCTCCACCAACGCCGCGCGCGGATACGCGCAGTGTCCGTCCTGGGTCAGTTCCTGTAGCACGTACTCCACGCCGGCGCGCGCGCGCAAGTCGGAATCCTGCGTAATGCCCATACGTTGTGCAATCTGGTCAGCCGTCTTAAAGCCGATCCCGCGTATATCGCGGGCAAGGCAATACGGATCGGACATGACCGTCTCGATCGCCTTCTCGCCGTAGGTCTTGTAGATGCGGAACGCGCGCGCGGTGCTGACGCCGTGACTCATCAGAAACGTCATGATGTCGCGCACGATCTTGTGCTCTGCCCACGCTTCCTTGATGGCCGTTCGGCGCGTCGGACCGATCCCTTCCACTTTCAAGAGCAGGGCGGAACGGTTGTCGATGACATCGAACACGTCTTTCCCGAACGCTTTGACCAGTTTGGCGGCGTAGACAGGGCCGATACCTTTGATCATGCCGGAGCCCAGATACTTTTCGATTCCTTCCAGCGTGTCGGGATGGGTGGTGCGCAGGTGGTCGGCCTTAAACTGTTGACCGTGTTTCGGGTCAATATGCCAGCGGCCTTCGGCTTCCAACCATTCGCCCGCCGATA
>SKZA01000029.1 GCA_007127595.1 Kiritimatiellia bacterium | reverse complement strand
GGCGGGTTACGTCGGGGTCAGCGACTATCTGCTGATGAACCTGATGAGCGTCATTATTCGCTGAGCAACCTTTGAACTTCCGGTGATGTATGCCTAAAGAATGGTTTGTATTGCAGACGCTTTCCGGCCAGGAAAACAAGGCCAAGGAAAGCATGGAGCGTCGACTCAAGCTCGAGGAAATGGAAGAGCTCGTGCAGGAGATTTTGATTCCGACCGAAAAGGTTTCGGAAGTCAAGCAGGGCAAGAAGACGACGACCACGCGCAAATTTTTTCCCGGCTACCTGTTGGTGAATATGGAGTTGTACGACGATGACCGCACGTTGGTCGACAAGTCCTGGTACTTCGCGCAGCAGACGCCCGGCATCATCGGGTTCGTGGGGGGCGATCGCCCGGTCCCGCTGAAGCAGGCCGAGGTAGACACGATTTTGAATCAGATCGAAGAGAAGAAAGAAAAGGTTAAGCCCAAAGTCAGTTTCGAGCCGGGCGAGACCGTGAAGATCACGGACGGCCCGTTTGTCAGTTTCAGCGGAGTGATCGAAGAGGTCGATCCGGAACGCGGCAAGTTGAAAGTGTCCGTCTCGATTTTCGGCCGGTCGGCGCCGGTGGAGCTCGAATACTGGCAGGTGGAGCGAGCGACGTAAGAGAACAATGGTTAATGGTTGATGGTTAATGGTTCACCTGAACCGCTTTGATCGTTGGCCTTAACCATCAACCATTAACCATCAACCATTGTCTTAAATCATGGCTAAGAAAGTTACAGGACAAATCAAGCTGCAGATTCCTGCCGGCCAGGCCAATCCGGCGCCGCCCGTCGGTCCGGCGCTCGGTCAGCAGGGCGTGAACATCATGCAGTTCTGCAAGGAATTCAACGCGGCGACACAAAACCAGCCCGGCATGGTCATCCCGGTGGTCATTACGGTGTACCAGGACAAGTCGTTCACCTTTATCACGAAGAGCCCGCCGGCGGCCTCGCTGTTGAAGCGCGCGGCGGGCATTGCTAAAGGGTCGCCCACGCCGAACAAGGAGAAGGTCGGGAAAGTGACCCGCGCGCAATTGGAAGAGATTGCGAAGACGAAGGAAAAGGATTTGAACGCCAGTGATGTGGATCACGCAGTGCGCATCATCGAAGGGACGGCCCGCAGCATGGGCATTGAGGTGCAGGGATCATGAGCAAGCATGGAAAGAAATATCGTGCGGTGTCCGTGAAGCTTCAGGAAGGCCAGGAGCACGAACTGGAAGCGGCCTTGAAGTTCCTGAAGGAAAACAAGATCGCGAAGTTCGATGAGACCGCGGAAATCGCCTTCCGGCTCGGCGTGGATCCGACGAAATCGGATCAGAGCGTGCGCGGAACGGTTTCGCTTCCGCACGGGACCGGTAAAGACGTGCGCGTGATCGTCTTTGCGACGGGCGCGGCGGCGGATACGGCGCGCGAAGCGGGCGCCGTAGAAGTGGGTTTTGAAGATCTGATCGCCAAGGTCCAGGGCGGTTGGACGGATTTTGACGTGGCGATCGCCACCACTGAAGCCATGAAGGAAGTACGCAAGTTGGGTAAAGTGCTCGGGCCGCGCGGCCTGATGCCGAATCCCAAGACCGGCACGTTGACCGATGACACGGCGGCGGCCGTCAATCAATTCAAGGCGGGCCGTGTGGAGTTCAAAATGGATCGTCACGGGAACGTGATGGTGCCGTTCGGCAAGTTGTCGTTCAGCGTAGAGGCGTTGGTGGAGAACGCGCGCGCGGTGCTCGAGGCGCTGAAGGCCGCGCGGCCATCCGTCGTCAAGGGCGTGTTTATCAAGAACTGTACAGTCACTTCCACCATGGGCCCGGGATTAAGAGTCACCGGCCGCGAATTGGCGGCGTAACGGACGAAGACGGGGATACGAATCATGAGACCTGAAAAAGAAACAATGGTCGAAGAGATCCGCCGGAAGGTGGACGGTAAGGTGTTTGTGATCCTGGCCGACTATCATGGGTTGGATGTCGACGAGACCGCGGAATTGCGCGATCGCCTGCGGGGCGTCTCTGCCGAGTACGCGGTGGTGAAGAATCGCCTTTTGCGACGTGTGACCGGCGAGGCGGGGCTCGACGGCCTGAACGCAGGGCTGACGGGACCGACGGCGGTGGTATCCGGCGAGGGCGACGTGGTGGAAGCCGCGAAGATCCTGAAAGCCTTCATCAAGGAAAAGGATAAGCCCGTCATCAAGCTGGGCGCCTTTTCGGGTGCGGTCTTGAGCGCGGAAGATATTGAGAAGCTGGCGTCGTTGCCGCCGCGCGAGCAATTGTTGGGCCAGCTCGTGGGTACGATTGCGGCTCCGTTGACGGGGCTGGTCGGCGTAATGAACCAGAAAGTGTGTAGCCTGTTGTATGTACTGCAGGCCGTACGGGATAAAAAAGAAAAGGCCTGATGGAGTAAGCAGGCGTGATCAGGAGGAGAGAGTAGTCATGGCGGAAACAACCGAAACCACAGAAGCCGCGGAAGCGGCCGAAAAGAAGGACGCCGTCAAGTTGGAAGGCAAAATGGCGGAGTTTGTTGATTGGATCGAAGGCATCTCGGTGCTCGAATTGTCGCAGCTCGTAAAGGCGTTGGAAGATCGTCTGGGCGTGACGGCGGCGGCTCCGATGGCCGTAGCGGCGGCGCCGGGTGCGGCGGCGGGCGGAGACGGCGGTGCGGCCGAAGAGCAGACCGAGTTCACGGTCGTGCTGGCGGAAGCCGGCGGCCAGAAGATTCAGGTCATCAAGGAAATTCGCGGTCTGACCTCGTTGGGTCTGAAGGAAGCGAAAGACCTCGTCGAATCTGCGCCGAAGCCGGTCAAGGAAGGCGTCTCCAAGGAAGAAGCCGAAGAGATCAAGAAGAAGCTCGAAGGCGCCGGCGCCAAAGTCGAGATCAAGTAATCGGTCGTTCGATTGCCGGGTGGCCGTCCGCCGAGTGGCGGACGTGCCGATGTTATTGATCCGTTCGCGTTCACTTCCAAGCTTATAAGGTGCTGCATGGCAGAGAGAATTAATTACGGGAAACTACCCCATGTCGTAGATATTCCGGATCTCATCGAGATCCAGACGGAATCCTACAAGGACTTCCTGCAAAAGGACGTGGCGCCGACCCGACGCAAGAACGTCGGGTTGCAGGCCGTGTTCAAGGAAGTGTTCCCGATCGAAAGCTACGACGGACAGTACACGCTGGATTTCGTGAAATACGAGATCCATGACCCGAAGATCACCGCGCTGGAGTGTATCCGTGAAGCGCTGTCCTATTCGGCGCCGCTGTACATCACCCTGCGCCTGAAAGACGGCGAGGAAACGCGCGAAGAAGAGGTTTATCTCGGGGAAATCCCCCTGATGACCGATCAGGGCTCGTTTGTGATCAATGGCGCGGAACGTGTCGTGGTCAGCCAGTTGCACCGATCGCCGGGTATCTGCTACGAGCAGTCGCTGCACGCGAACGGTTCCGTGCTGTACTCGTTCCGCATCATCCCGGATCGCGGTTCGTGGGTGGAAGTTCAGTTCGACACGTCCGACCTCATCTATATGTACCTTGATCGGCAACGCCGCCGCCGTAAATTCCTGGCGACGACGCTGTTGCGCGCGCTGGGGTACGGGACCGACGAGGAATTGCTCGCCCTGTATTATCAGTTCGAGACGATCTCGTTGAAAGATCAGGTCAAGGACGACCAGATCGATCTGCGCGTGACGCGCAACGACGTGATCGACGCGGATTCGCAATCGATTCTGGCCCGTAAATTCGAGCCGGTTACCCGCGAACTGATCAAGCAGATGAAAGCGGCCGGGTTCAAGTCGCTCGACGTCGTCAACGTCAATTGGGACGAAGGCATCTTCCTTAAGAGCGTGCAGAAGGATACGGCCACCTCGACGGAAGAGGCGTTGAAAGATATCTACCAGAAACTGCGCCCCGGCGATCCGGCCACGGTGTCGAACGCGAAGCAGTTGATCAAGCGCACGTTCTTCGACGAGCGCCGCTACGATCTCGGCCGGGTCGGCCGCTACAAGATCCTGCAGAAGCTTGGCTTGGACAAGAACAACGATTCCCGCGTGTTGAGCGAAGAAGATCTGATCGCGGCGTTCAAGTATCTCATCAGCCTGCGCATGGGCGAGGGCACGATCGACGACATCGACCATCTCGGCAGTCGCCGTATTCGTACGGTCGGCGAGTTGCTGGAGAACCAGTGTCGTGTGGGCCTGGCGCGGACGGAACGGCTCGTCAAAGAGCGCATGACCATCTTCGATTCGACGGTCGAGAAGTTGACCCCGCAGAAGTTGATCAACCCAAAGGCGTTGTCCGCCGTGATCAAGGATTTCTTCGGGCGCAGCCAGTTGTGCCAGTTCATGGACCAGACGAATCCGCTCTCCGAGTTGACGCACAAGCGTCGTTTGAGCGCGTTGGGTCCGGGCGGGTTAAGCCGCGAGCGCGCCGGTTTCGAAGTGCGCGACGTGCATTCCAGCCATTACGGCCGCATTTGTCCGATTGAAACGCCGGAAGGCCCGAACATCGGGCTCATCTCCTCCATGAGCACCTATGCGCGGGTCAACGAATTCGGTTTCATCGAGACGCCGTACCGCCGGGCGCAGAACGGCAAGGTAAGCGACGAGGTCTTGTACCTCAGCGCGGATGAAGAAGAGAAGTACGTCATCGCCCAGGCCAACGCGCCTCTCGACGACAAGGGGAACTTCGTGCGCGATACCGTGCTGGTGCGCTATCGCGGCGACTTCCTGGAAGTGCCGAAGGATCGCGTTGATTTCATGGACGTGTCGCCGAAACAGTTGGTGTCGGTGGCCGCGAGCCTGATTCCCTTCCTGGAACACGACGACGCCAACCGCGCGTTGATGGGGTCAAACATGATGCGCCAATCGGTGCCGCTGATGATCTCGGAACGTCCATACGTCGCGACGGGCGTGGAGGCGAAAGTCGCCGAAGATTCAGGCGTGCTGGTCGTGGCGCGTGAACCCGGCAAGGTGGCGAAGGTCACCGCCGACAAGATCATTGTGTCCAAGGACGGCGAGATCCCGAACAAGAAGACACCGGCCGAAGACTATCAGATGTATGATCTGCGCAAGTTCATGCGCTCGAATGCGGGCACGTGCTTCAACCAGAAACCAATCGTCAAGCTCGGCCAGAAGGTGAAGAAGGGCGAAGTGCTCGCGGACGGGCCCGCGACGGATCAGGGCGAGTTGGCGCTCGGGCGCAACGTGCTCGTGGCGTTCATGCCGTGGTGCGGTTATAACTTCGAGGACGCAATCCTGATCAGCGAAAAGTTGGTCAAGGATGATTACTACACGTCGATACACGTCGAGGAATTCGAGTGCGGCGCACGCGATACGAAGTTGGGTCCGGAAGAAATCACGCGCGATATCCCGAATGTGGGAGACGAAGCGCTGAAAGACCTGGATTCGGGCGGCGTGATTCGCGTGGGTGCGGAAGTGAAGCCGGGCGATATCCTCGTAGGCAAGATTACGCCCAAGAGTGAAACCGAGCTGGCGCCGGAAGAGCGTCTGTTGCGCGCTATCTTCGGTGAAAAGGCGGCTGACGTACGCGACACATCGCTGACCGTGCCGAGCGGTGTGGACGGGATCGTGATGGATGTGAAGGTGTCGTCGCGAAACCCGGTGCAGCGCACCTCGATGAGCGCGTCGGAGAAGCGGAAGCAGTTGAAGCAGTTGACGGACGACTACAAGTCGCGCAAGCAACAGTTGCACGATGACCTGACCGAGGCGTTGAGCAACATCCTGCTGGGCGAAAAGATCCCGCTGGACGTGGTGGATGTGGAGACGGGCGAGATCATCATCCCGGCCAACCGCAAGATCACGAAGACGTTGTTGCGCAAGCTCGCTGCGGCGCACGACCATATTGAAATCGATCCGAGCCCGATTCAGATCAAGATCACCGGTATCATCAACGAGTTCAGCGCCCGGTTCGCCGAGTTGGAAGAGGAAAACGAGCGTTCCATGGAACGGCTTGAGACCGGCGACGAGATAGATCAGGGGATCATCAAGCAGGTCAAGGTGTATGTCGCCAGCAAGCGCAAGCTTGCGGTGGGCGACAAGATGGCCGGCCGCCATGGTAACAAGGGCGTCATCGCCCGGATCATGCCGGAAGCGGATATGCCGTTCCTGCCGGACGGGACGCCGGTCGAAATCGTGTTGAACCCGTTGGGCGTGCCTTCGCGTATGAACGTGGGGCAGGTACTCGAAACGCACCTGGGCTGGGCCTGCGAGAAGCTTGGCCTACACGCCGCCACGCCGGTGTTCGACGGTATTTCCGAAGAACGCGTGTGGGAGATGATGAAGGACGCCAAGTTGCCCGAGCAGGGCAAATCGGTCCTGTATGACGGTCGGACCGGCGAGCCATTTGACCAGACGGTCGTGGTGGGCAAGATTTACATGCTCAAACTGCATCACCTCGTCAGCGACAAGATTCATGCCCGCGCGGTGGGGCCCTACTCGCTGGTAACCCAGCAGCCGCTGGGCGGCAAGGCGCAGTACGGCGGTCAGCGTTTCGGCGAGATGGAAGTCTGGGCGATGGAAGCGTACGGCGCCGCCTATGCGTTGCAGGAGTTGTTGACCGTCAAGAGCGACGACCTGCAGGGACGCACGCAGATTTACGAGTCCATTGTCAAGGGAGAGAACACCCTGGAGGCCGGCGTACCGGAATCTTTCAACGTGCTGCTGAAGGAGATGCAGAGCCTCGTGCTCGACATGCGAATTCATCGTAACGCGGAATGAACGGACGGAAGGCACGGCCAACGATTTAATTGAATGGAGGGTAGGAACTTGGAACACAGCGATGCGGCAAACATATTAGGCGTTGATCTCGAGGATGCGGGATTTGATTACGCCAGCATTACGCTGGCCTCTCCCGAGACGGTGCGGTCATGGTCGTACGGGGAAGTTAAGAATCCGGAGACGATCAATTACCGGACGTTCAAGCCGGAGAAGGGCGGCTTGTTCTGCGAACGCATATTCGGTCCGACAAAGGACTGGGAGTGCGCGTGCGGGAAGTATAAGCGGATCAAGCACAAAGGCGTGATCTGTGATCGCTGCGGTGTGGAGGTGACCCTTGCTCGCGTGCGTCGCGAGCGCATGGGCCATATCGAACTCGCCGTTCCTGTTTCGCATATCTGGTTCTTCAAGTGCACCCCGAGCCGCATGGGCCTCGTGCTGGACATGACGGCGCGCGCGTTGGAGCGGGTGCTCTATTACGAGGATTATATCGTCGTGGATCCGGGCGACACGCCCCTGCAGCAAAAGCAGTTGCTGAATGAGATGGAATATCGCGAGGCGCAGGACAAATACGGCGACGCCTTCGTCGCGAAGATGGGCGCCGAAGGCGTGGCCGATCTGATGAAGCAGATCGACCTCGACAAGACGCTTGCCGAGATCGAAACGGAGATGGAAGGCACGCGCAGCAAGCAGACCAAGACCAAGCTGACCAAGCGCATCAAGGTCATCGAAGGGTTCCGCCAGAGCAAGACGCGCCCGGAATGGATGATCCTGGAAGTGCTGCCCGTGATTCCGCCGGACCTGCGTCCGCTGGTGCCGCTCGAGGGCGGCCGGTTCGCCACGTCGGACCTTAACGATCTGTATCGACGCGTCATCAACCGGAACAACCGGTTGCGCAACCTCCTTTCGCTCAAGACGCCGGACGTCATCATCCGCAACGAAAAGCGCATGTTACAGGAGGCGGTGGACGCACTCTTCGATAACGGTCGGCACGGTCGCGCCGTGACCGGCGCGGGTAACCGTCCCCTGAAGTCTTTGAGCGATATGTTGAAGGGCAAGCAGGGCCGGTTCCGTCAGAACCTGCTCGGTAAGCGCGTCGACTATTCCGGTCGTTCGGTCATTGTGATCGGCCCGGAACTTGAAATGCATCAGTGCGGTCTGCCGAAGAAGATGGCGTTGGTTCTGTTTGAGCCGTTCATCATCCGGCGCTTGAAAGAGATGAGCGTCGTGCACACGGTGCGCAGCGCGAAGAAGATGATCGAGCGTGAGGCGGACGAAGTCTGGGATATTCTTGAAGAAGTGACCCACGGCCACACAGTGATGTTGAACCGCGCGCCGACGTTGCACCGGCTCGGGATTCAGGCCTTTGAGCCGGTCTTGATCGAGGGCGAAGCCATTCGCGTGCATCCGCTCGTCTGTACGGCGTATAACGCCGACTTTGACGGCGATCAAATGGCCGTTCATGTGCCGTTGTCCGTCGAAGCGCAGATGGAATCGCGCCTGCTCATGCTTGCGCCGAACAACATCTTCTCACCGTCCAGCGGGCGTCCCATTACGACCCCTTCGCAGGATATCGCGTTGGGCGTTTACTATCTGACGACCGATTCCCAAAAGGATCGTATCGCCAGTCGTCGCCGGCACGACAAGAAGAAGGAGGAGCCCGAGCACCTGCCGATTCTTGTGGACCCCGCGGAGGTGCATACGGCGTATATCGAGGGCGCTCTGGGCATTCACGACCGGATCCGTTACAAGAACCCGGACTACGGCCGCGAAACACTCCATGGCAACAAGGATGTCAGCGTCATTACCACGACGGTCGGTCGCGTGTTCTTCAATGAGATCTGGCCGGATCAAATGGGCTTCATCAACTTGATCGTCGGGAAGAAGGCGATGGAGCGCTTGATCGAGGAATGTTACCGCGTGTCCGGTCAGGACGAGACCGTGAAGATGCTTGATCGCCTGAAGGAGCTCGGCTTCGAGCACGCAACGTTGGCGGGGATCTCGGTCGGTATCGGTGATATGGCGATTCCCTCGGAGAAGGACGATATCATTGGGCATGCGCGCAAGACGATTGCGGACGTCGAAGCCCAGTACCGGAAGGGCATCATCACCGACGGCGAGCGATACAATAAGATCATCGACATCTGGACCCATGCGACAGACGAGATCTCAAACGTGATGTATCGCAAGATGGAATACAATGATAACAAGGATTACCTGAACCCGATCTTCATCATGGTGGACTCGGGTGCGCGCGGCAGCAAGCAGCAGATTCGTCAGTTGGCGGGTATGCGCGGTCTGATGGCGCGTCCGTCCGGCGAGATCATCGAGCGTCCGATTCTTTCCAACTTCCGCGAGGGATTGAGCGTGTTGGAGTACTTCATCAGTACGCACGGCGCCCGCAAGGGATTGGCCGACACGGCGTTGAAGACAGCCGACTCGGGGTATCTGACGCGCAAGCTCGTAGACGTAGCGCAGGACATCATTGTCTATGAACAGGATTGTCATACGCTCAACGGTATTGAGATCAAGGCGATCTACGAAGGCGACGAGGAACTCGTTCCGTTGGCGTCACGTATCGTCGGCCGCACGGCGCTGGATGATATCCGCGACCCGCGTTCCAAGGAGATCATCGTCGCGGCCGGTCAGGAAATCGATGAGACCGCCGCGGGATTGATCGACAAGGCGGGTTTTGAGTCACTGCGTATCCGAAGTATTCTGACCTGTGAAACGCGGCACGGCTGTTGCGCGAAGTGTTATGGTCGCAATCCGGCCACCGGCCAGACGGTTGCCTTGGGCGAACCGGTTGGTATCATCGCCGCGCAATCCATTGGCGAGCCCGGTACGCAGTTGACGATGCGTACGTTCCATATCGGCGGAACGGCCAGCTCCGTCTTCAAGCAGCCGCAGATCATCTCAAAGCACACGGGTATCGTGCATCACCACGAACTGCGCACGGTACAGGCGCTCGACGGCAGCCTGATCGCGCTGAACAAGAACGGCGTCATCGGTATTTACGACGAGGAAGGCCGCGAGCTGGAACGGCATACGATCGTGATCGGCGCGGTGATCACGGTGCCGGACGGCGGCACGGTGAAGAAGGGCGAAAGCTTCTGCAAGTGGGATCCGTACAACGTGCCGATTTTGGCCGAACAGCGTGGTTTGGTGGAGTTCCATGATTTCATCGAAGGGATTACGGTTCGGCGCGAGATGGACGAGTCCACCGGCCTGGAAGGCACGGTGGTGATGGAGCACAAGGAGGATCTGCACCCACAGATCGTCATCAAGGAGCCGGAAACCAAGGAAGTCATTCACTACTACTCGATTCCGGCCGGCGCGCACGTCATGGTGTCGTCCGGGACGGAAGTGCCCGCAGGCGCGCTGCTGGCGAAGACGCCTCGTAAAGTGTCCCGCACCAAGGACATTACGGGCGGTCTGCCTCGCGTGGCGGAACTGTTCGAGGCGCGTCGCCCGAAAGACGCGGCAGAGATCGCAAAGATCGATGGTGTGGTCGAGTTCGGCGGTATTGTGCGCGGGAAACGGCGCATTCTTGTGCGGGACACGGTGACCAATGAGGAAGAGGAGCACTTGGTGCCGATGGGTCGCCATATTGTCGTATTCCAGGGCGATCGCGTAAAGAAGGGGCAGCAATTGACCGAAGGTCCCGTCGTGCCTCAAGAGATTCTTGATGTGTGCGGTCCTCAGGAACTGCAGGAGCATCTGGTCAACGAAGTACAGCAGGTCTACCGTCTGCAGGGCGTGGAGATCAACGACAAGCACATCGAGATCATCGTGCATCAGATGTTGCGCAAGGTGCGGATCACCGAACCCGGCGATACCCGCTTCATTTGGGGCGAGCAGGTCGAGCGCTATCTGTTCCAGGAAGAGAACCAGCGGGCGATGAGCGAAGGCAAGCGCCCCGCGGAAGCGACGCCGGTTCTGTTGGGTATTACCAAGGCGGCGTTGGAGACCGAGAGCTTCATCTCGGCGGCTTCCTTCCAGGACACGACGCGCGTGCTGACGGATGCCGCGGCGCTGGGTCGAATCGACAACCTGCGCGGGTTCAAGGAGAACGTCATCATGGGGCATCTGATCCCGGCGGGGACCGGCTTCCACATGTATCGCAATGTCCGGCTTGTGCCGCTGGCGGAACCGATCACCGCCGAGGAATTGCTGGGCGAAGACTTCCTTGAGGAGAAGAAATCATCGTAAAACGGAAAATCAGCGATTGAAATGGGCGCGGGCGTTTTGATACGTTCTGCGACTTCTGTTACGGAAAGAGAGAGTTATGCCGACAATCAATCAATTGGTGAATAAAGGGCGTCGCCCGCTGCGAAAGAAGAACAAGTCGCCTGCGTTATCGCGCTGTCCGCAGCGACGCGGGGTCTGTCTTCAGGTGAAGACGCAAACGCCGAAGAAGCCGAACTCGGCGCTGCGAAAAGTGGCGCGGGTGCGGTTGACCAACGGTTATGAAGTGACGGCGTACATCCCGGGTGAAGGCCACAACTTGCAGGAGCACAGCATGGTGCTGGTGCGCGGCGGACGGGTCAAGGACTTGCCGGGCGTGCGCTACCATATCGTACGCGGCGCATTGGACAGTCTTGGCGTGGATGGACGCAAGCGCGGACGTTCGAAGTACGGGGCCAAAACGCCGAAGGCATAAGGATAAGAAGCTATGGCAAGACGACGTAAAGCAGTGAAGCGGCCGGTGCCGCAGGATGTGCGCTACAACAGCCCGTTGATCGGCCGGTTTATCAGCCACATGATGACACGAGGGAAGAAGTCCACGGCGCAACAGATCATCTACAGCGCGCTGGATCAAATACACGATGAGACCAAGGAAGACCCGGTCGAGTTCGTGGAGCGCGCATTGGATAATGTGCGTCCCCGCCTGGAAGTCAAATCGCGGCGCGTCGGCGGTGCGACCTATCAGGTCCCCATCGAGGTCAGCGACGAACGGCAGGTATCGCTGGCGCTGCGCTGGGTGATTCAGTTTTCGCGAGCACGCAAAGGTGTGCCGATGGGGCGCGCCCTCGCCATCGAGCTGATGGATGCCTATAAGAATCAGGGCTCCGCAGTCAAGAAGCGGGAAGACACCTTCAAAATGGCGCAGGCCAATCGGGCTTTCGCCCACTACCGGTGGTAAAGGTCCCCTTGAAACGACAATGGCAAACGTGTTGGAAAATCCAAACACATCCCGACCGGATCAGTCCGACGCCCCGCGCGAAGCGGAGGGGCGTCGCCGCCCATTGTCCATGATTCGCAATATCGGCATCATGGCCCACATTGATGCCGGTAAAACCACGACCACCGAGCGCATGCTGTTCTATAGCGGGCGCATTCATCGCATCGGCGAAGTCGACTACGGCAACGCTACGATGGACTGGATGGAACAGGAACAAGAGCGCGGGATCACTATTGTCAGCGCCGCGACAACGTTCTTCTGGCACGATCACCAAATCAACATCATCGATACGCCCGGCCACGTGGATTTTACCGTGGAGGTCGAGCGTTCGTTGCGCGTCCTGGACGGCGCGATCGGCGTGTTTTGCGGCGTGGCGGGCGTGCAACCCCAATCCGAAACCGTATGGCGCCAGGCGCGGAAATACAAAATCCCCTGCCTGGCGTTCGTCAATAAGATGGATCGGAAAGGGGCGGACTTCGAAAAGGCCGTCCGGGAGATGCGCGAAAAGTTGGCCATTCCCGCCGTTCCCGTCCAGCTGCCGTACGGCGTGGAAGATGATCACAAAGGTGTCATCGACCTCATCGGGATGAAGGTTTTTGTCTACGACGAGGCATCCGAAGGCGCGAAGTGGACGATCGAGGCCGTGCCTGAAAACTATGCGGCGAAGGTGGAAGAAGCGCGAGCTGCGTTGATTGAGGC
>SKZA01000229.1 GCA_007127595.1 Kiritimatiellia bacterium | reverse complement strand
GTCCCGGACGAGGTTACCGTTAATGAGACGTCCAATGCGGACACCTTGTGGTCGGCCTTCTTTACCGAAGACGTCCCCGAAGGCGTGGAAATCGTTTCCATAGAATATACGGGCGCTGATGCAGCCGCGGGAACATTTGTCGGATTTCCGCCCTTGCCGGACGGTTTCCCCCGACCGGGTAGCCGCATCATTTTGAGTTCCGGCCGGGCCGTCGATGCGGCCGCGGTTTCCAACATGGCACCGGATACCAGCACGGCCTTCGGAACCCCCGGCGATCCGGACCTCTCCGCGCTGATTGACGGAGTATCAACCTTTGATGCCGCATCCCTCACGATAACCTTTACAACGGATGAAACCATTGACGGTATCAGCTTCCGATTCATCTTCGGTTCCGAGGAGTTCCCGGAATTTGTGGGTACGGCGTTCAATGACGTGTTCGGGGCCTTCCTGAACGGCGAGAATATCGCCTTCGATCAATTGGGCCAGCCCATCAGCGTCAACAACAACTTCTTCCAGTTGGACAACGATCCATTTGATATGGGACACCCGGCCAAAGTTGGGAAAATCCCGGTAACGCTGGCGCTCGAGTACGACGGCTTGACTCCGCTCCTGCGCACGAGCCGAGCCATCGAACCGGGGACGCATACGCTCAAATTCGCCATCGCCGACGCCTTCGATCAAATCTTCGACAGCGGCGTCTTCCTAAGTGACTTCGTGTTTGAGCTGATCGGCCCGGAGGGGACGGCGCCCTCGACGGATGATCCCGAGGACGAGGATGAAGTCAGTGTCCCGATCGATCTCACGTCGGCGCTGGTCGCGTATTACACCTTTGATGATGGAATGAATACCTCCATCGTGAATCCCATGGACGGCTTGGTGACCGGCTATGGCGCCGAAGACCATATGCATCGCCTGGACTTCCGGTACGCCATCAGTGATGTGACGTTCAGCGCGGTTGAATATGCCGATCTATTGGAGTTGTTCCACGACTCGACCGGGAACGGGATTCCGGATTGGTGGGAGCGGGTCTACTTCGGATTCGTCGGCATTGATCCCATGGGTGATCCCGACGGCGACGGACTCAACAATCTGTATGAATACTTCGTGGATACCAACCCGAAATCCCGGGACACGAATAACGACGGGATTTGGGATGGGGCGGCTGACTTTGACGACGACGAGTTGTCGAACCTGCAGGAACAAATAAAGGGAAGCGATCCGCGCCTGCCTGACACGGCGGATAATTCGTGGATTGACGGCGATCCGGACGACCCGAATCCGGCGTCTGCGCTGGCGCCGCTACGCGATCTGATGCTCGACCTGGACGGTGATCCGGGCAGCTATGTTGAAATGCCTCTGGCCGTGCGATTCGCCCTGCCGGAATGGACATTGCAAGCTTGGGTAAATCCGGACAGCTTGGCGGCGGGCAGCACGATCATTGCCCGTCAGGTCCAGAACCCGGTGCTCAATTACTCGCTGGAGATGAACGAGGACGGCCAGATCATATTGAGCTTCACGCCCGGCGACGATCCCGGCGATGTGGTGGAGTTGATTTCTCCGCTGGCCAGAGCGTTGCAACCCGGTGAGTGGACGCATGTGGCCGGTACCTTCAATGACGAGACGGGCCGCTTGTCCATCTATCTTGACGGTTTACAGGTGACCACGAAGATCACCTCGCGGCGCCCCGCCATCAGTGGGGTGGGCCCGATGTTTACCCGCGTAGGACAGGGTTTCAACGGTCAAATCAACGATGTCGGTATATTCAGTCGTCCGTTGATCGGCGAGGATATCGAAGAACTTATGGACGGTATTGCGCTGGGATCCCAACTCCACCTCGTGGATCTGGTGTCCTACTACCGGTTCGATGACGGTACAAGCGCTACGGGTCCCGATGCCGACGGGTTCTGGAGCGGCACGAGCGGCAACCCGAACTGGACACGTGGCCAGGTGCAGGAATTCGCCCCCGGCTTTGATCGCGACTGGTTGAGGGAGTGGCGTAGCGGCGGTACCCTGCGCGGCAACGCCTTTATGGTCCCTGTGGATCCGGATGATTCCCCCGTCCAGATATCGGAAGCCGACTCCAATGACGATGGAATTGCTGATTGGTGGTACATCCAGCAGGGCTTGGATCCCGCCGGGCCGTCCGTGGCCGATGATAATTGGGATGGCACGGGTATCCCCAACTACTGGCAATACAAACTGGGCGCCGACCCGCACGATCCGTATTCCTTGGATCCCGATCGCGTGTTGAATGACGCCGAATGGGATTCCGACGGTGACGGTCTGTCCAACTGGGACGAAATCTACCTTTACGGTACCGATCCGACCATTTGGGACACCGACAATAACGGTATGAGCGACGGCGAATCCGTGGAACTCGGATATGATCCGCTCGACAGCCTGAGTCCTCTGGTGAACCGGGTCCTTAATGTGGTCGGAAACCCGGCCGATTACGTGCTGATGGCGGATGAAGACCGATTCATCCTCACCAATTGGGTGGCCGAAGCATGGGTGAATCCGAATGCGCACGTCGATGCGGAGATTATCGCCCGCACGGTGCAGGCCGGTCAGTTCAACTATTACCTGGGTCTTCGTGCCGACGGTCGTCCGGAAGCCCGCTTTACGGCCATGGTGGGCAATACGCCGCAGGTCGTCGAGGTTATGCCGCCGGCGGGATTGGTCGAGATCCCCATCGGGGAATGGACGCATATTCGGGCGAGCTACGATATGGAGGCCGACCGGCTGCGCCTGGAAGTCAATGGCTCGCTGTACGCGGAAACGGACACTGCCGGCAGGCGTCCCGTGACCGGCGGGCTCGGCCCGCGGGAAACGCGTGTCGGACAAGGTTTTGACGGAATGATCGACGAGGTGCGCCTGTGGTCGGCCGAGCCGCCCGAGCCCCTCTTGCCGCCGTTGGCGCATCCGCGCGAACAGGACACGTATGTTCTGCAATTCAACTATCCGTCCACGTCGCTGCCCTTGAGCGGGGACGAGGACCATCTCGTCTCGTATCTGAGGTTTGACGACGGGATTATTACCGCCGCGCATCCTGACTTTGCCCAGTATGCGACATGGGCCGTCGGCGTGGTGCAGGATTTCGCCGCCGCCGCTGGCGAGGACCAATGGGAAGACCGTTGGGAAAGCTCCGCGCGCATTCAAGGGGCGCCGGATGTCGTGGCTGCGCCTCCGGAAACGCCGTCGGAAATCATGTATCTGATCGATGAAAATGCCGACGGCATCCCGGATTGGTGGCAGCGACGGTACTGGCCGGACTTCGATCCGACGGCGATCGGCCCGAATCCGTGGGACCCGATGGCCGATCCGGACGGGGACGGTTTATGGAACATCACCGAGTACCTGGCGGAGTTAAACCCGAGGAAGCAGGACACGTTCGGCGACGGCATTCTCGATGGCGATCGCGATTCAGACGGAGACGGTCTCTCCAACCTGTTTGAGCAGAATATTTCGGGTACCCGTGTGGATATGGTGGATACGGATGACGACGGGCTTACGGATTGGGAAGAAGTGACGGGACAGCGTGTTCCGCCCGGCTGGAATCCCGGCGATCCGTTGCCCCCGGCGGAACCGAACATGGTCTCCAGCCCGATTCACTCGCTGGATCCGGTGCAACGTAACTCCCTGCGGGTCGACGGCGCCGGACATTTGGCGGTGAACGACCAACCGCGGCACGCGCTCCGTGCATGGACCATTCATACGTGGGTGCGTCCGGATGCCGGCGCTGAGGGGACGCTGATTCAGCGTCGGGTCTTGAACCCGCAGCACAACACATGGGGCGTGAACTACGAACTGGGCGTCGAAGTGGATCCCGGTACCGGCTTCCTGCGACCCTACACGCGTTATGTCGGCATTGATGGCTCCGGTAATCCGGTTGAAATCCGTGTGGACAGCACCATCGACAGTGAAGTGACCGGCGGACAGTTGGTTACCACCTACATTCGTGAAGAGGAGTGGACGCATTTAGCGGCTTCGTATGATCCGGGCAACCAGACCCTGAAGCTCTACATCGACGGAGAACTATCCGCATATCGGACGGACGCTTTCGAGCCGACGGGGCTCGGCGTCTTTGAAGATCGCCATTTCCGCGGTGAAGTGACGATCGGTGAAGGCTTCACCGGTTATCTGGATGACGTGGCCATTCTTGCGGGCGCGGTCGCGGATCATGCCGTTGAGCAACTGGCCAATCGCGCCGACACCATGTCGGCTTCGATCAAGTTCACGCCGGAGCCCGGCGCATATCAACCGATCATGAAGTCTCTCGAAGAGGCGCTGGAACATGAGCATGCGGCGGATCACATCCTTGTGAGCTTCCAGACCGGTATCACGAAGGATCAGGCCCGAGTGCTCGGGGAAGATCTCGGACTCGCGAAGACGCGCAGTTACCAGATTGCGCCGGTGCACCTGATGGCGATCATGGACGGAACAACCATATCGCAAAAACTGGAGGAAGTCCGCATGCACGGTTCCGTGCGCTATGCGGAACCCGATTACAAGGTGCATTCGCTGCGTACGCCCAATGATCCGATGTATCAGAGTCAGTGGGCCCTGAACAATACGGGCCAGACAGGCGGAACCGAGGGCGCCGACATCAACGCCGAAGCCGCTTGGGACATTACCGTCGGTACGCGCGCCTCGCTCGTGGCGGTTATTGACAGCGGCATCGATTATACGCACGGCGATCTTGCCGCCAATATGTGGGAGAATCTGGGCTTCGATTTCTATGGTAACACGGATGATCCCATGGACGATCACGGCCACGGCACACACGTCGCGGGCATCATTGGCGCGGTCGGCAATAATGGTATCGGCATCGCCGGGGTGAACTGGAACACGCGCATGATGGCGCTGCGATTCATCGGCCCGCTCGGCTTCGGATTCACGTCCGACGCCATTGCAGCGATCGAATACGCCTGGATGAACGGCGCTCGGATCAGCAACAACAGTTGGGGTAGCTACGGCTTCTCCCAGGCGTTGTTCGACGCCATCCAGACGGCGGGGAATATGGGACACCTCTTCATCGCCGCGGCGGGGAACGCAAACTTCGACAATGATATCCTGCCGTTCTATCCGGCGAGCTACAACCTGCCGAACATCATTTCGGTGGCTTCGCTCGATCATAACGGCACGCGTTCGCCCTTCAGCAACTTCGGTCAGAATTCGGTGCACATCGCGGCCCCGGGTTCGGCGATCGTGAGCACGCTGCCCAATAATTCCTTCGGCACGCTCAGCGGCACGTCGATGGCGGCGCCGCACGTCGCCGGTGTGGCGGCGCTCATCCAGTCCCAGGCGCCGGGCTTGAGTCACACGGCCATCCGGCAACTGATCCTGAATTCGGTCGACCATGTACAAGAGTGGGAAGGCCTGACCAGCACGGGCGGGCGTCTGAATGCGGCGCGCGCCGTCGGTGGCGCCGGCGCTCCGGTGCTGTACTTCACCTTCAATGACGGCGGATCGCCGGGCTACGATGGCGGCGAAACGGTCGAAGACTTCACCGTCGCGCGCGACTGGGACAACGGCTGGTTCCACGCCGGCCGCTTCGTTGGCGACGCGCAATTCAGCGATGTCGAATTCTTCGATCGTAAGATCGATTCCAACAACGACGGGATCCCCGACTGGTGGTACGAAGCCTATGGATTCGATCCCTTCGGACCATCCATCGCACACGAGGACCCGGACGGCGACGGCCTGATCAATCTGTACGAGTACCTGGCCGGTACCCATCCGTTAATGCCCGACTCCAACATGGATGGCACAACGGATGCGAACACCGACAGCAACAATGACGGGTTGACCAACCTGCAGAAACAGGAACTCGGCCTGCACCCGCTGCTGTCCGATACGGATGACGACGGCGTCACGGATTATGACGAAGTCCAGACGGGTACCGACCCGCTGAACCCGTATGATCCGGATCAATTCGGCGCCGTCGAATTCGGCGGCAACGGACGCTTGCTCGTCCGCACGGAACGCGACATCGACGCGCACGCCAATTGGACGGTCGAGGCGTGGGTGCAAGCGGCGGGCACAGACGTAACCGGTATCATCCTGCGGCGCGCCGAGAAATTCCCCTTCCAGGGCATGCGTTGGGTGGATTACGAGTTGGGTCTGGAAAACAATATCCCGTACATCACGTATGCCTATCGGGAGGGCGGCGCCCTCAAGACCATGCGCGTGGACGGAGTCCGGCCTATTGGCACGAATTGGACGCATCTGGCCGGTGTATTGGATGACGAAGACAACCAGTTGCGCCTGTTGGTTAACGGCAAGCGCGTGGCCTACCAACGTCCGGCCATTCGTCCGCCTATCACCGTATTCGGAAACTTCGAATCGACGATCGGCGGCGGCCATCTGGACGCCGGCGGGAACGTGGTCGGCGGCTTCGTCGGCCAGATCGACGCCGTGCGCGTTTGGGGTTATGCGCGGAGCGGGCTGGAGATTCAGAATAACCGCGGCGTGCTCCTGCCGGAGTTCGACGGATTGCGACCGGACGCCAATCGTGCGCCGATTCGCATCTTCAACTTCGACACGCGTGGTGTATACGCCCAGAACAGCCGGTATACCAATGACTGGATGAGCGGCTCCGTGTATGGCATAGACGATGTGTCACGGACCTGGATTCACGCCGCCCAATTCGAGGGCGATGCGGATTGGGCCGATGCGCCGTGGCCGCCGAAATCGCTGGATTCCGACGATGACGGGACCCCGGATCACGACGAGCGTACCATGGGTTGGGAGGTCCATCGTTCCGAGATCCCGCTGATCTATCGCGCCCTCGCGTTCAACGGGGATCCGGGCGACGTGTTCGTGGACGAATTGGTGGATAACGAAGAAACGGGACAATTCGCGATTACGAATTGGACCGTCGAGGCGTGGGTGCGTCCCACCGATCTCCCCAACGGGATTGCGCCCGTGGTGCAACGTCGAACGAAGGGGACGGGACGCGTCACCTTTGAGCTCGGCGTCCTTGAAAGTGGCGGAGTGGTACAGCCCTACACCCGCTTCCAACGCGACGATGCGGGGAACGAGTTCGTCACATTGACGCACCCGACGGGGTTGTCGGTCGGAACGGATGCGACCGACTGGACGCATATCGCCGCCACGTATAGCAACGGGATCTATTCTCTCTTCGTCGATGGCGGGTTGATCAAATACGACACCACGCTGGGCGCGAAGCCGTATGTCGGCGAGGGCGGTTTCGTTACCCTCGGTTCCGATAATTACATCGGGCACCTGCAGGAAGTGCGGATCTGGAATAAGCCGCGCACGCACCAGGAAATTCTGGAAGGACATCGGGATGTCCTCCTCTTCTCGGCCGGGCGCTTGGAATCCAGTTTCGATGGCCGTGAAACATATCTCGGACGGGATACGGAGTCGCACGAGGACGGGTTGGTCTATGACCATACCTTTACGGGGATGATCGACACCATTCCGTACCTTGCGGGCCGGCGGACGCATAAGTTCTCCATGGGCGCATGGATCAGGATGGAACCGGGTGCGCAGGGCGGTATTGTCGCGGAACGCAAGGTCGATCTCATGCTCGTGCCTGAAGAGCCGGATTGGCGGCCGAATCATCGGTTGAGTATTACCGACGAAGGATTCCCGAAACTGGAATGGCAGGGGCAGGTGCGCGTGTATACCCCCATATTCGAGGACGACGACGACGATAACGGAGACGACGATGAGTCTGATCCGCAGCAATCGCGTGTTGTCCGAATCGAAGCCTTTGAGGAGGTTGTCACACGTAACCTGACGTCCGAAGTCGATATTCGCGATGGTCAGTGGCATCACATCGCGGTCGTCGGCGACAGCGTTCGCATTCGCATGTACATCGACGGTGAACTGGATCGTGAACTGGGCACCTACTACAACTTCATGCTGCGTCCGGCTCCGCAATTCGAGGGATTCTACCGCACCTATATGCCGATCAACTCGGCGTTGCGCATCGCGGACGACGGCTTGGATGCGCTGGTGGACGAAGTGATGTTCTGGAATGAAGACCTCTCGCAGGAGCAGGTCCGCCAGTTCATGCGCTACGGATTGACCAAGGCCGACATTGCGGCCGGTGTAACGGAGATCGAGCCATTGCCGGAATTCGCAGTCGATCCGGGCGAACCGCGACAACGTCTCGTTTCCTACGTCACCTTCGATGGGGAACTCGACCTGCCGTTCGTACCGGATATCGTGAACGAGGCTATGGATTATCGTATTCTTCCGCAGCCGTCCATGTCGGAAATTATCACTCCGAGCACGCCGCCCATTGTGGTGGATCGCCTGCGGACCTTTGACCGTTCGTTGCGCGGCTACTTCGCCGCGTTCGATGGCGGGGAACATGTTGAGAACTACATGGAACGGAATCATTGGGGACATTCCGGTCTGTTGCGCGGTTCCGCCGAGTTCGTGGCGGTGGATCGCGATACATTGGAACACCTCGAGAAAGATTCGTCGGGTGACGGAATGCCCGATTGGTGGAAGGCCAAGTACGGCTTGGATCCGGGATCGTCCGAAGGCATCCATGGTCCGTGGGCCGATCCCGACGGAGACGGTCTGCCTAATATTGCGGAGTTCCTCGCCGGTACGGACCCAATGAATTGGGATACCGCGGGCGACGGATTCTCCGACTTCGACAGCATCGGACCGGGCGAGATTCTCCCGTGGGGCAATCTGTTGACGGATATGGACGGCATGGCCGATGCATGGGAAGTCCAGTTTGCACCGTATTTGAGTCCTGCCGTGTACGATGGGCACTTGGATCCGGACGGAGACGGCTGGAGCAACTTCGCCGAATTCATGGCGGATACGAATCCGACGGATGTAAGCGAGTTTCCGCGGCCGCTAATGAACGTCCGATTCCGATATCATGGGCCGCACAGCCAAGGACCAATACGTATCTTCTTCTACGATAGCCCCTCAATGGATGGTGTGCCTATTGCTGTGGCGACCGCTGGTGACTCACAAGCAACCTCGGCGCTAAATGTTGGATCGGTTGGGGATGATGGCCAATTTGCGTCTGGGACAATACCAATAGTGCCCATAGTGCCCGGAACGCTCTCAATACGGGCTCCTCAGGCTAACGGGATCGATTTCGTGGATCAGGGCAATGGGGTTTTACGATCTCAGGGCATCACGCCGACTAGGTTTGGCCAAATTGATTATGAAACTGGTAGCTGGTCTGTGAACCTTGCACCATCACAATTCAGTCCAGATAGGGAATGTTCAGCCTCGTGGAGCTATTTTGTGGGCGTTTCTTCGTTCCCGTTTGATGGCGTGGCATCAATTATCGAAGGCCATCTCCGTGAAGGCGATACATGGGCTTTTGCCTTTATCGATCGAGACGGAACCGGCGACTGGAATCCGGGCGACCCGGCGGGCTTGGCTCAGGATCAGCCCATTAACGTTAGCTGGGGCGAAATTCCGACAGTAGAATTCGGATTGACGGACGAATTGCCCGGTTACCATCGCTTCAGTTGGGACCCGATCCCGGGTGCCACGAGTTATGATGTGGCCATTATGAAGTTCTCCGGACCGGCGCAGGCCATCACGCGTACAATCGATAATCGGACGTATTTCCACGAAGGCGACTATCAGTTCGCCGACGTGTTCGGATTAACGTGGGGCATTGCGGAATGGTACGTCTACAATGAGGATGGTTCGATACATGAGTCGGGCGTATTTAATATGGAATATCCATCGACTCTTCCCGAGCCGGTCATCGAAAGTCCGGTGGGGCAGGTTGTCTTTGCGCGGAATGACTTCGTTTGGAGCATGCATGAAGCAGCCGTTACGGCACGCATCCAGATCCGCGCCGGAGCTTCAAACGGCCCCGTCGTGTTTGATGAAGTCGTACCTGCGCCGCATCGTGGTCCGGACGGGAAGTATCGGTTCGATATGCCGCTCTATGCGGGCGACGCGCTTCTGCCGAACGGGACCTATTACTGGCGGGTGAGGGGAGAGAACCCGCGCACGAACGGTTCGTTCTCGCCCTATCGCTCGTTCACGGTGAATCTGCAACCGAGCGGCGTGGGCGTGCATAGCATCGCCGGCGAGGTGTCCTACTTCGGTCCGGCCCCGGCCACCAATATCATCGTGCAGGCCTTCCGGTCGCCCGGCTTCAGCGGACGGCCCGATGCCCAGGTGACGTTGAACGCGCCGGGACCCTACATCCTGATGGGGCTCGCCCCCGGCACCTATCATGTGCGGGCGTTCATCAACCAGAATCCGGCGAAGCTCCAGTATTGGGAATCGTGGGGCTTCGTGAAGGACTATGAATTCGGTTCGGATTACGAGGTCAAGCCCATCACCGTGCCGGGGAACAAGGTCGGACAGCGGGTGGTGATTCGTGACCGGGATACGAACAACAATGGCATCCCGGACGCGTGGGAATTCGCGGAGTTCGGCAGCTTGCAGTCGGAAAGCCAGGCCGCTTGGAATGATTGGGCCTTGTGGCAGATCGATTCATCCGGAGATGGTTTGAGCGACGGTCAGAAGATCGCGCTGGGACTCGATCCGAATCGCTTGGATACGCATGAGGACGGGATTCCCGACGCCCTGCGGATCGTCTTCGGCTTGGATCCGACTGATCCGACCGCCATGCCGCCGGTGATGGATCTCTTCATAATCACGGACGTTTCCCTGTCACCTGATGCGGATATTGTCACCTATACGACGCACCCCATGGCGCCACCGATCGTAACCAATGTACGCGCGTTTGTGGCGGGGACCCCGAGCCTCACCGTGCCGTTTCTTCCGATCATAAATAGCGGTCGTACGATTACGCCGGCTGAATGGGGTGATGTGTGGATATACAACAATACCGCGCCCCTGCATGAAATGATGTTCTATCGAATCCAATGGAAGATTGAGTAGGCAGTGATTGACAAAGTGAACGGGAAATCGTTGAATCTGCACGGGCTCTAACAGGCCGTCATGAACAATAACGGAGAATGATCGAAATGAAGCGCATAGCATTACTTTCAATGATACTGAGTATGGCGGCGATATTCGGAAGCGGCTGTGATTGGACCTCTGGTGGGGGGGTAGAGAGTTGGAGCGAGCGCTGGAATTGGGTGAATTTCAGTGGTGTGTACCGGAATCCGGGGGGCTACCTCGTCTCGGACTTCTCCAGTGCCAGGACGATGAGTGAGACGGTGGGTAATACGTCTTCGGGCGCCGGGGGCGGCGATCCGGAGGGCGATGCGTCTCGGGTCGAGAGTTTTGCGCATGACCCCAATGTGCCTTCTGCCACTCAGAATTTGAGTAACACGCCCATTGTTCCGGGTTCAGTCAGTGTGTCGACATCCGGTGATATCAGTTTTTCCGACGACGGAGCGGGGAATCTAATAGGTAATCCACGGGGGACCGGATCGATCGTTTATGATAGCGGTCGCATCACACTCAATTTCCAGGGGCCTGCTGTGACGCAATATACCATTTCGTATATCCAGCAAGCGCCGGGCGCCCCGGGCGTGCAAGGCTTCGCGTCTTCAGGCCGTGTGTCTCGCACGCCGGTGGTACCGGGAACAATGACGCTGTCGGTTGGTGACACGTTTGTGTTGCGGGATAACGGCGATGGCGGCCTTGTGGGGAGCGGACTTACCGGTACGATCGATTACAGCACGGGGGCATGGACCATCGACTATGGAACGACGGTAGTTCCGCCCAATACGGCCATTACGGCGTCCTATCGGACACAAGGCGGGACCGGCAAAGGTGGTTCGGGCTCATCCGTTCACACGTTCAGCGTGGTTCAGGAGGGCGAGCTCTTGAGCATTACCGACAATAAAGGCGCCGTTTATAATGGAAAGATGGGGAGTGTTCGCGGTACCGGCGGGTTCGGCGGAACAGGGGTGCCGCCTATCGGCGAAACCATCATTGCCCAATTCAGCGTGAGGGGACTCAGTTCGGCTGGAATGGAAGTAGAGATTACGGGGAACTTCCAAGGGGTCGTGGGTGATGTCGATGCCGACGAAGGACGTTTCATGTTGGCAACTCGCCAGATTATGGGGACATGGGTGGAATCCGGCGGCGCGACTGGCGATGTGCGGGGTCAATCCTCGGCGGTGCGTGTCACCATAACGGCGCCTCCAACAGAGGTCCTATCGCCTGACGAACAGGCGGTCTCGCCGGACCTGATGCCATCCGAAGAATAACGTGTGCGCCAGCGGCCTGGGCTTCCGTAGCTCCCATTTCCAAATGGGAGCATGCCCGTGAACCTGTAGAGCGCTTGAGTGTGCATACCCAATGCCCCCCACGGCCTTGTGCCGTGGGAGCGGAAGGTTTGGGCATTATCAAAAGCGATTACTTCTCGGTGCATTCTCTGCGGACGCGACCCGCCTACGCCCATGCGCGTTGATTTAAGCAAACGAATCTCTTACGCAGCAGACCAACGGCCTGCTTGAAGTCAGCGCCGGGTAACGCCCGGGGATATGTGTTTGCATAACCAATCTTATGTAGGCTGTACGGGTGAGGTCTTTCCACGTCCCGAGAAAACGGCTCTATACCCATCCCAATAAACAAAACTTTGCGCTCTTTGCGTACTTAGCGACCTTTGCGTTAAGAATCTTCCGATTCATGCGACATATGGGTTGGGTCAGCCCGTTCGCTGCTGTACCCATGGCACTTTCTTGAGG
>SKZA01000316.1 GCA_007127595.1 Kiritimatiellia bacterium | reverse complement strand
CGCGCTCCGATGCGCGAGGTTTCTCATACGCGAAAAATCCGACTGCGGTCGGATGCTGGACCACCCCCGAACCCTGAACCCTCACTCCCCCTCCATTCCTCCCTTCTTCCTCCGCGCATTGACTTCCTTTTGCGCCTGTCGCACATTCGGCACTTATGAAATTGCCTCTGGTCCAAAACAAAACCGTCCTCATTACCGGCTGCTCGACCGGCATAGGCGCGTCGGCCGCGCGCATGTTGCAGGAGCGCGGCTGGACCGTGATCCCCACCGCGCGCAAGGAGGCCGACCTGAAACGCTTACGGGACGAGGCGTTCGATCCCATTGAAATGGATATGGCCGACGCCGACTCTGTAGCGCGCGGCGCAGCTCAAGTGCTTGATCGAACGGGCGGACAACTGGGCGCCTTGGTGAACAATGCCGGATTCGGTCAGTCCGGCGCACTCGAGGACGTAAAACGCGAGCACCTGCTTTATCAATTCGAAGTCAACGTATTCGGCCTGCAGGACCTTACAAACCGCATTGTGCCCGTGATGCGAAAGCAGGGATACGGCCGCATCGTCCACATCAGCTCGGTCGTGGGCCGGATCAGCCTCCCTTTTCTCGGTTGCTATTCCGCCTCCAAGTTCGCACTAGAGGCATTGGCGGACGCGCAGCGAATCGAGCTTCGCGATTCCGGCATCGGCGTGATCCTGGTCGAGCCGGGACCGATCATCACGGAGTTTCGCCGTACGGCGGCAAAACGGGCAGAGGAAACGCTGGACTTGAAGGAATCCGGCAAGTCTCAATTCTATGTGGAACAGATTCAGAAACGGCTGGATCAACAGAAGAAACCGAATCTGATCAATAGGCGACCGGAAGATGTGGCGCTCAAGATTGTGCGCGCGCTGGAATCGTCTCGCCCGAAACGCCGTTATGCCATCACAATCCCCGCGCATCTGGGCGCGTTCATGCGTCGTGTCGCGCCGGACGCGTTGGTCGATTTTGTGTTGTCGCGCAAGGTGCAGAGCGGTTGAGATCGCCCGGGACGACACGGAGGTCGTCCCTCCAGGAGTTCGTTCATGCGTTCTGGAGGGACGGGCTCCGTCCCGTCCCTTGGTTATCAGGCATGGTTCCACTTGAGGATCTGTGACTAAGCCTGAGAATCCGTTGGCGGAGCCAAATAGTTCATCTGCGTATCGTCACCGGACAACTCCACATTGCGACGGCGCAACGCCGTCAGGAAGCGAAGGGCGCCGGTTAAGACGAGCAACGCGACCAACACGGGACCGAACGGCAAGTCCAACAGGAGGGCCAGGACGAAAGCGGCCACATAGGATATCACTCCGATAAAAACGCTGATCACCACGGAACGCGCCCATCCGTCGACCAGGACGAATCCGACCCAAGGCGGCACGAAGATCATCGCAAACGCCGGGAACGCGCCAATGGAAATCGTCCCAAACACAGCCCCCAACAGCGTCAATAACGCGAAGGCCACGCGATACGGCCAGACCCGCATGCGATTTGCAGCATGATAGTCCGGAAAGAAGCGGGCAACGAGCAGACGCGGTGACAACCACGGGAAGAGGGCTACCGCTAACAAGAGTAAAGCCGCCGCGCCCAGCAGATGGGGCGTATAGGTAAAGTAAAGCTGTCCGAGTAGTAATGATTCCCCGATCGTGCGACCATGATTCATGAAGGATCCCAAAAGCAGAACCGCGGACCAGCCGAGGAGGATCATGACGGCATAATGGCTGTTGCCGACCTTGGGCAAGGCGGATCGGACAAGGATGGCCACGCCCGCCGCGCCGAACGCCCCGACCAGTGCCGGGAGATGCAGGAAGGCGGCTATCATGCCGCCGGCGGCGGCGATTTGTGAAAGCCCCAAGGCGGCCAGCCACTCGTTGCGCATGCGCAAAAGCGCGCCGATCAGACTCAATCCCGCGGCCAAAAGGAGGCCGACAAGAAAGGGTACGCGGAATAGTGGATCGAAGAGGAGCCACTCGTTCATGAGCCCACCTCAATCCAGTCTGTGCAGTGTTCTTCCAAAAAGGACAGTTCATGACTGACCAAGACGACGGCGCGCGAGGCGTCCAGTTCGCGTAACATGGCTGAAAGCGCGTCGAGCGCACGACCGTCCAGATTATTGGTCGGTTCGTCCATGAGGACCACCCGCGCCGGGCTGCACAGGCAGGCCAGCGTTTGCAGTAATTGGAATTGTCCACCGCTCATGCGATAGAGTGGGAGCGCCATGAAAGGCTGAATAATGGAAGGCGCTTCGGAGGGATCGGCGCCCAGCAATGCATAGAGTTCCCGTCCCAAGAGGGCCAGTTCGGGTGGCAATTCCGGGCGTTGCCATTGATGCGCAAGTATCAGGTCTTCCGCACGTTGAATGGTTCCGGAAAAGATGCGCGACATGCCCGTGATGGACCGAAGGATTGTGGACTTGCCCGAACCGTTGGGCCCGCCGAGGCCAAGGACCTGTCCGGGCGTCACAGCAAAGCTGACGGGGCCCACGACGGGCCTGCTGTAGCCCGCCACCAAATCTTTCACACACAAAAGAGAATCGCTCATCTACGCTATTATTCTAGCGTATTGACCCAATCGTCAATCATCTCGATGAATTCTTCCAAATCCGCTTCCATGCCGACCTGACCGGGCAAACGATACGACGGCCACCCTAGTTCCCTCGATAGGAATTCGCCCGCTCCGTCCGGATGGAAGTTCATGCTCCACAGAACGCCTTCTGTGTCTTGAAATTCCCTGACCAACTTCCTTAGATGCGACGCGGTCGGAGGAACTCCGGGTAAGGCTTCCATATGCCCAAGGATCGGCACATGCAAGAACGCCAATAAATAGTCTGTGTCGGTATGATAGGCCATGACACCCGGCGCACCCTCAGCGCGTTCCCGCCAGACAGGGGTTTGTTCCTCGATACGCGCGGCTATGCGTTCGGCATTTGCACGAAACTCTTGCGCCTGGTTCGGGCTAAGCGAGGCGAACCGCTCCGCCATGGCCTTGCCGACGTCCGCCATTCGACCGGGATCCATATAGATGTGCGGATTACCAGCGGGATGAACGTCGCCCAAGGCACGATCCGCCGGCTTGTCGTCCCACAGCAAATTCACCTTTCTCGCCGCCTCAAAATAACCCGGTTGACCGGGTTGTATGCGGCGGTTATTTGCGCCTTGAATTGCAGCGGGCAACCAACCGATTTCCAGTTCTGCGCCCACCGCGACAACGATATCCGCTCGGCGCAGCGCCGCCATCATACTGGGACGTGCCTCCAAGTAGTGGGCATCGCGATCCGGAGGCGCCATTACGGTTACCGTCACCGCATCGCCCCCGATTTCCCGAGCCAACATGCCCATATTCGGCACCGTCGCCGCCACGCGCAGATCAGCCCAAGCCGCAACGGCGACCAAAATCAAACCTGCCGATAGGATCCATGTCTTCATGTCAAGTCTCGCTTAGGATGTATGCATCATACGCTAT
>SKZA01000104.1 GCA_007127595.1 Kiritimatiellia bacterium | reverse complement strand
TTACGCGCCAGTGTTCCATCTGCCCGACCTCCAGCAACTCCCATCGCAAGGCGTCCAGTCGCCGCGCGAATGGGAGCATGATCAGTGCGAACAAAACAGCCACCGTCATACCCCGTTTCACACGATCCCGGTCGGGGAACAGGCCGGGCAAGCCGCCGTGCCGTCCCCATGCCGTGGGCGCGCCCGCCACGAGAATCATGGTCGCCAGACAGGCTGGGATATAGACGGCCAGATCAACGCCGGCCATCATCAGCCGCGGTACCGCCAGCACCGTCACCACGAAACCGACGACGGCTGCCCGACGAAGGTTTGTTAACTGAAGATAATCGCGCATGGGTCTATCCTCACATTGGAGGGTCACGCTCCCGCGTGACCTGGACGCGCAGAAGCGCGTCCCTCCAGGGAAATGTCCCACTCGCACGCTTTCATCAAAATTGCGGGACACTCCTGAAACACAACACTAATCATCCGCCCCCTCTTTCGGCTTCTTCTCGAAACTTCGCAAGGCGTCAAGATTCTCGAATGGACGAAAGATGGACGGCGATGGCGACGTATCCTCGGCCCGGGCCTCGTAATGACCCGCGAGCTTGAATTTCTCGTGCTCGAAATCGTGGCAGTAAATGCACAGCAACTCCCAGTTACTGCCGTCTGCGGGATTGTTGTCGTGATTATGGTCCTTGTGATGGACCGTGAGTTCCTTGAGACGCTTACCCTCGAAGGCCCTTCCACAACGAGCACAGACATGGGGATAGATGCGCAAGGCCCGTTCGCGGTACCCGCGCATACGGCGAGCATGTTCCTCGCGTAATTCGGCGATCCGACGCATCCCCTCCGCCGGATTCGATTTCTTTGACGCGCGTTTCATAAGGTCATTCAACCATGTTCGTTGATTTGATTGAAAGCGAGAAGAGAGCGGGGTGGACAGTGTTCAGTGCTCGATCAGAGGGCGGGGTTCGGTGGTCGGGGGTTCAGCCCAGCCTCCGACAGCAATCGGATTTTTCGAGTATGAGAAACCTCGCACATCGGAGCGCGGGTGTGTCCCGCTTCGTGACCACCCGCAGAGGGTTGGTCGCAATCCCTGCGGCTGGTCCTCCTTCGTCGGACACAGCCGCGCTCCGGAACAAGGTTTCACAAACAAGGGTTCGGGGTTCTTCCCTTGAAACTTGAACCTTGTGACTTGGAACTTGAGTCTTTCAAAGTCGCATAAATGGATTAAGACTCAAGATTCAAGGCTCAAGTGGCAAGTTCCCCCCCCAAATGCAGAAATGGAAACAGGCTTGCCTTGACTGCGGGAGCACGCTTCCGCCGACAAAGCCTTTGCGAGCTTCTGCCTGCCCGCCCTGAAGTACGCGCTTCGCTTCACTTCAGGGCCCGCCGTAGGCCTCCGGAGGCGGGTTCACATTCGGCTGCGCTATTCCATGATGCGCCAGGTGGAATAGAGCAGTGGGCCGCGGACTTCGCAGTCGAGGTCACGCAACCATTCGGCCATGACCTTGTTGGATTGATTAAAGAGGGAATACAGACGCGGGTGCGGCACGAATTCGGCGCGAAATACGGGATTATAACGCGCCTGTTCACGCCCCGCCTCGAAGACGGTGTCCAACTCCTGCATCAACTGATCCACGCGCTCCGACGATACGGTCAATGTGTGGACCCGAATAAAATCGACCCTGACCATCTCATCAATCGTCAGCACTTGACGGCCCAACGTCCCTTGCGTGGGCCATAACATGGTGGGGAATACGCGCCACACCGACGCACGTCCTTCGGCGTACCAACGCCATTCCCCATAACTGTAGCGCGCCCATTCATCCCCAACGCGCGGCAGCATCAGGCTCGGATGCCGTCCGTGATCCAGCAGAATGACGCGCACCGGTTGTGCGGGATGCGACGGCGGCGTAATGCGATTGGCGCAGGAGACCGTCAACACGGCTCCGACAAAGCAAATCATCCCGAAAATGAGATTCTTCATCCGTCCATCCATCCATTCTAATCCTTATACGGATCAAACACGTCTTCCCCCGCCATGGCGACGCCGATGGGGCGCAGTTCGTGCAGAATGCGGATCGTGCCTTCGTGTTGTTTGAGCACGTCTTTTAAACGCCGATACGCCTGGGGCGCTTCGTCGCAGCCGCCGCCGCGCAGGCACACGCCCTTTTCCCGTACCCAACGGTGCATCGCCTCGCGCGAGATCTTCCCCCGCCCTACCCGCACGGGCCGGCCGCGTCGCCATTTCACTTTGCCCGCCGCTTCCGTACGCGACATGACACGGCCCGCGCCGTGAACGGTGGAATACAGCGCCTCGCGCGAATCCGTGGAGTCCTTGCCTTCGATGATCACGGCGTTGTCGCCCATACTGCCGCCCACGAAACCGCGTTGACCGGCAAATGCGGGTGTGGCGCCTTTCCGCACCACCCACCACTCCTCTCCCGCATGCTTTTCGCGCCACGCAAAGTTATGATGGTTATGCACCTCATCCAGAATGTTTGCGCCGAGAATCTCGCGCGCGACCGTCCGGCACACGTACTCGCGTCCCGCATACGCATAACGACCGGCCAGTTTCATTGTCTCGATGTAATCGCGGCCCAGACTCGATCGCGCGTCCACGACGGCAGGCGGCACGTTCATTCCGTCCTTACCACCCGCAGCTTTCAGAAAGGCGGTCGCCGTCTTGTGCCCCAATCCGCGCGACCCGAAATGGACGCCGACCCAGACGCGGGCCTGTTCGTCGAGGAAGATGTCCACGTAATGGTTCCCGCCGCCAACCGTGCCCAACTGGTCGCGCGCGGCGGACTTGAGGGGTTTGACCACGGAAATGGACCACGCCGGATCGTCGAAGAGCTCGTGATCAACGGGCGTGGGATTGTTGCGGCCTACGCCAAAGGAAACCTCTCGCACCACGTCGTCCATGATGGTTTCGATACGGCTTTGTACCTCCGTCGCGGGCGCATCGGTCAGGCAGGCCATGTTGCCGCAGGCGATGTCGAATCCCACGCCGGAAATCGAAATCTTGTCTTTGTATGCAACCACGCCGCCGATCGGGTGGGCGTACCCGAGATGGCTGTCGGCGCAGAGGACGCCCCGATCGCCGCCCGTCGCCAGGCAGGTATGCATCTGGCGCAGCGTCTGTTCGTCCGGATGGCCGAAGATTTTGAGGTTGTGGGGGGCGGTGTTCAGTGTTCGGTGTTCAGGGTTTGGTGTTCAGTCCAGCCTCCTACCGCAGTCGGGTCTTTCGAGTATGAAAGACATCGCACATCGGAGCGCGGGTGTGTCCCGCTTCGGGACCACCCGCAGAGGGGGTGGTCGCGATCCCTGCGGCTGGTCCTCCTTCGTCGGACACAGCCGCGCTCCGGTACAAGGTTTCACAGACAGGGTTTTGGGACAAGTTGTTCTCTTAGAATATACGATAGGAAGTGGAGGGAGGCACGACGTAATGTCTATGAATGCATTAACGCGATGGATGGTTTTGGGATGGCTGTTTGCG